>JAPUKV010000022.1 GCA_027295475.1 Pseudomonadota bacterium | reverse complement strand
TGGTCGGTAACGCGTTACTCGCCAGAACTCTCGCACCGTCGCGTAATCCGCCCTGACCTGTAATGACGATCTTCTCATTGGCTTCCAGACCGCGGAGTACCTCGACCAGACCATCCGACTCGATACCGACTTCGATGGCGCGGCGGTTTGCTGAACCATCATTCACGACGTAGACGACGGTCTCATTATCTTCCTCGACCAAAGCAGCTACCGGTATCAGTAATGCGTCAGAATGTTTTTCGTAAGCTACGTTGAAACGTCCGAACATGCCAGGCGCAAGGTAACCGTCCTGGTTGTCAATAGTCGCCGTCGCTTTAAACGTACCGTTGAGCGGATCAATCGTCGGACTGATCCGGGCAATCGTTGCAGCGAATTCGACTTCCGGCATTGCGTCAACCCGTACCCAAGCCGCATCTCCTGCTGAAATCTTCGACAACTCAATCTGCGGGATTCGCAGATATGCAATGAGTTTCGATGTATCGATGATCTTGAATGCCGGCGCACCAGCCATTAAGTGTTGCCCAAGCTTAATGTTCCTGGAGGAAACCACACCGGAGATCGGTGCACGAATTGTGGTGTAACTGTAGCTCAGCCGCTTCAGCTCATAGCTTGCGTTAAGCGCATCCATATCGAACTTCAGGCCTTCGAAAATCGAGGCGCTTACAAGACCGCGCTCGTGAAGTTGAACATATCGCTCGTATGCTGTGCTTGTTTTCTCGAGGTTGGCCTTTGCCTGAAGCATCTGCAGCCGCAGGCGGTCGCCGTCCAGACGGGCCAGTACCTGTCCTTTTTCAACCTCATCACCTTCCTCGACCAGAATCTCGACAACTTCGCCCGAAACGCGCGCAAGTACCGGCGCCTCGGAATCAGAAGTGATCGTAGTCGTGGTCTGATAGGTAGCGAATATGTCCGCTATCTGCGGCGTAGAAACTTCAACCGGTAAGGGCGTGGCCGCTGCTATCTCGGCCGGATCCGCAACTTTGGCTTCGCCGACGCCGCAGGCCGATAGCGAAGCGGTGATAATCGCGGTAGTTGCTACGACGCCAATTCTCTTTAAGTTCATTTTTCACCTGAAACGGGACAGTGGGGCCCGGGGATCTGATAGTGTTATAGTGAAGTATAACACTAGATAACTATAACGCAACACCCCTGATCCTGACCCAAACCTTGCCGATTTCTCCTGTTTTTCAAACATTTATGGAGTTTCTGGTGACCAGGACCTCAAAACTATTATCTAAAAATGAGACCTGATAGCCATCTGACTGTAGAAAATGGCTGAAGTTCGAGGGTCCGGACCGGGCAAGAATCCGGGCTGTAATTCCAGCCTTTCGACCCTTAGATGCATGAAATGCGGATTTGGATTGAAAATCGCCCGTCAGGACGGGCGCCTACGCCGGTTCAATTGTGACCTGTTGGAGCCCGTCCTGACGGGCGAATTACCACTATAAAAAATACTGCGACAGAAATGAATTCATCAATCGATTAGCGGGGTCTAACTGGCGCCGAATCTTCCTGAAGAAATCGATCCGGCTGCCGAATGCATGTCGGGCGTAGTCCGGGTCCATGCTTCGCGTCTGGTTAAAGAAGGGCGAGCCGCCCCAGTTTTGTGCGAATTCGGCGAAATCAATGACAAAGTCCTCCCACCCCCTGCACGGTGTGGATACAGCACGGAGGGCAAACATCGGCTCGTCAAAGGTGGGCGATAACAGGGCACTTCGATCGCGAGCAAGCAGGAATCCGACTGTGGGCATGTCGCAGCGAAACCGCGTGTTGGAATAAGTATCGAGGCAGAAACTCTCATACGCCTTGGCAACGAAGGAAAAGTCGGTTGCCGGAAAACACCACGTCGAATATTGCAGCGGGCTTGTGTTTCGAGCGCCGGTAACTCTCAATGACTGCGCCGCCGCGTTGTCACCTGAGGAAACCAGCCGGTTGTTGACGAGCCCTTGCGTGGCTTCGCTGATTCCATCGATCAGTCGATATCGAAAGCTGCCTAATGGGACAATGCGACCGAGCGATTTAAGTACGTTCGGTAGGACAGTGCTCTCTCCCCAGTCTTTTATCTTCCACGGAATGGAATGCGTGGATCGTATCCTGGGGCTGTAGGTCCTCAGATCCAGGTAGACACGGTTCCTGAAGGGGAGCAAATAGAATTTCAATCCGATATTGGTCATAGCAAGTTTGTTTGCTGACGCTGCCAATTGATCAATGGTGCAACGCCTGTGATTCGCGGCAAATCCTTTAATTGGGCGCACTCTCAGGGTTACGACGCAAATGATGCCAAGCATGCCGTAACTCAGGCGAAACGCGTTAAGGATATTTTTCTTTTTCTGGTTTATTTCCAGTAATTCGCCCGCCGGCGTGATGACCTTCATGCCGATGACCTGCCTGGCGAAGAATGCGCCATCGGCTGTCATCGATGGGCCAATGCAGCCGCCGGCTACGGCGCCGCCAACCGTGCGGTTCATCAGATCGTAATTCCCCGCAAGTTCGAGACCGTTGTCGGCCAGGGCGTCGACGAGTCTGTGTAATCGGACACCGGCTTGCACGGTAACGGTATCTGCATACGCGTCGATGTTCATGATCTGATCCATGCGGGTCATATCGATAACTGTCCCGGCAGTCGCTGCACTACAGCCCGTCGACGAGCTACCTGTCCCCATCGGTCGAAATGGAGCGAGGTAATTCGACGCAGGGTCCAGGTAAGCCTGAATATCTCTGAAAGTGGTAGGGCGGACGACGGTAGATTCTGTGGGTTTGCGGCTGGAGAATATGCCACTGCTACGCAGGGTACTGGCTTTGGCTGACATTGCTGGCTCCGATTGGGTTACGACCACCTCGTTTGGAGAAGAAAACGAGCAAAGCCAGCATGATCAGGGGCTCCAAAAGCTCGTGCGAGCGAGGATCAGAGCGATGCAGAGGGTTGCTGCGACGGCAAGAAATGTCGCATCCGGCAAGTCGGATCGGCAACCCCGCTGTCATAGGATATCCCCTTAGACCGGTGGCTTTGCGGCCCTGCCTTTCGACAGGTGTGCCTTTTTCAAACGAGTGTGAATCGTTGCACAGCGTTGATCATGCTGTCAATTTTCAGCGAGCCTGGTTTCGGGAAAATGTTAAATCGAATGACGAGATGAGAATTCCCGACCACAAGGGCCCGGCCATCAGCAACCCACATTAGACACTTCACCCATCAGTAATCGGTCGAATGATGTCCGCCGCGGGCTGCGAACATCCGCACGGGGTATGGGGCAGCAATTCAGTCGAAAGCTGCTGGCTTCGATTGATTTTCGACTCGGCGACCGTCTATCCACCTGAGCATATCGCAACAATGCGGTTGAAGTTGATCTTGAAACCGGCGATCGCGTGGAACTGGTGGAGTTCACCAGCGTACCTTAGCTCGGAAGTAGTCCAAGTCGCCCTGTCTGCCATTCCTTTTGATTCCCAGCGAATCAAATGCGCACAAAACCCGGCAGGCAGGGTGACACCTGCGAAAAAAGGGGATGCCCCCTGATTTTCCTGCGTCCCTCTCTTACATTCTGGTAATGAATGCTCGTCTGGGTTACTTTCCAAGCACTGATCGAACAGCCCTTCGCGAAGGGGGAAAGTGCAATGCAGTACGTGTTGAAGCTCACACTCTTGTCCGGTTTTCTTCTGTCATATCAGGCTTTCGCCGGTGCGGTGTTGCAAACGGAAACGAAGGAGTATCACGTTGATCCGCCTGCGATCGGTACGACAAAGATGTTTACCGATGGCGCGTTACTCAGGATCGAAATCACTTCTGTTTCATCAGACGAGGATGGCCTCGTGATCTACCGCGGAGACCGTAACGAGATGATCATGGCCGATAACGAGCGACTGGAATACTACGTCATCGATCAGCAAAGCATGAACCAGATGGCAGGGCAGGTCAGTAATGCGATGAAACAGATGAAGGAAATGCTGGAATCGCTGCCGCCTGAGCAACGTGCGATGGCCGAGAAAATGATGAAGCAGCAAATGCCGGGATTGCAGCCAGCGCAGGACGTGCCAAGCACGCTGCGCAAGACGGGAGAAAGCGACACGATAAACGGCTACGACTGCGAATATTATGAGGTCCTGAGGCAGGGGAGAAAAACACGCGATATGTGTGTAGCCCGATGGGACGACATAGACGGTGGTCGCGAGGCAGCCGACGCGATGGTCAGGATGGGCAAATTCTTCGCGAGCATGCACGACGCATTTTCAAAAGCTGCCGGATCTGATTTCATGGGCAAACAAAAGGAAGTGTTTGCACACATGAAGGAGCTGGGTGGTTATCCCGTTTACGCAAGAGATTATGATGACACGGGTACGCTGGAAGGCGAGTCGACCTTGACATCCAGCCGGAGCGAGTCCATCGACGCTGCGATGTTCGAACCGCCTGAAGGTTATCGCAAGCAGGACATGTTTTAGCAAACAGAAATTCACTGCTCTGCCTGTGCGCTGGGATAAAGTAGTCGGATGAGACCAGAGTTGTTACCCGCAAACGTCGGTCTGGCAGCGAATCGCATAGCCCCACATATTCGTGAGACGCCCCTGGATCACTCTCCGTTCTTCAGTGAGCTGACAGGAGCAAACGTTTTCCTGAAACTGGAAAACCTCCAGTTTACCGGGTCGTTCAAGCTGCGCGGCGCGTTTAATAAGCTACTTTCATTAACTCCGAAACAGCGGGCGACCGGCTGTGTCGCAGCTTCGAGTGGCAACCATGGCGCCGCGGTCGCTTTTGCCATGTCGAAGCTCGACACGAAAGGTGCGATTTTCGTTCCGGAGGGGACTTCGACGACAAAAGTGGAGGCTATTAAGCGCGCCGGCGGCGACGTGCGGTTTTTCGGCACTGATGGCCTCGATACCGAAATGCATGCAAGGGAGTACGCTGCCGAAAACGGCATGTGCTACCTGTCTCCTTATAACGATGAGGATGTCGTTGCCGGACAGGGTACCTGCGGTGTGGAAATCGCGAAACAGCTGCCACAGGTTGATGCAATTTTTATTGCCGTCGGTGGCGGTGGGCTGATCAGCGGTGTCGGCAGCTTCCTGAAGTCGGTCAATCCCACGATGTCCGTCATCGCCTGTCAGCCCGCCGCGTCTGCCGTGATGACGGAATCGGTCAAAGCCGGCGAGATTCTGGAGTTGCCGAGTCAGCCGACCTTATCGGATGGTACAGCCGGCGGTATCGAAGCCGATGCGATTACTTTCGATCTTTGTCGCGCGGTGACGGACGATTATGTCGTTGTGTCCGAGGATCAGATCGCCGAGGCGATGCGGCAGTTCATCGATGCCCACCACATGTTACCCGAGGGCGCCGCCGGGGTTGCGCTGGCCGGCCTAAGACTCCGCGCGGATAGCTACAAGGGCAAAAACGTCGTCGTTATCATCTGTGGTGGCAATATCAGCAGACAGACGCTGAAAGAAGTCATCTAGCCAGGTTGCTGATTTCGCCCGTCAGGCAGGTGAATGCTCCTGCAACACCTGCACTCCCGCCATCTGTTGGAGCCCGTCCTGACGGGCGATTTGCGATGGTGTCAAAAGAGACAAGGAGCCCGTACTGCCGGGCGATTTGCTACGATCACCGGAACTGGGGGCGCCCGCGGCGCTCAAAACTCTCAAGCGAACAGTAAGGGCAGACATTTATGCTGATCCTCAGGGTTGCAGTAATTGCATTGTTGCTACAGGCGTTTCCGGCATCTGCGGCGCAAACGGTGTTCATTAATGTCAACGTCGTTCCAATGACATCCGAGATCATCGTTGCAGCACAGACTGTAGTTGTTGAGAACGGGAAAATCGTGACGATCGGTGCTGTGGACAATATTCCCATTGCAGAAGATGCGTTCGTAATCGATGGTACGGACAGGTTCCTAATACCGGGGCTGTCGGAAATGCATGCCCACATTCCCCGCGTAAGTTCTGCCGATCTTGAGAGGGTACTGGGCCTCAACGTCGCAAACGGAGTCACGATTGCCCGCGGCATGCTGGGACGACCCGCTCACCTTGACCTCCGGCAGCAAATCCTGAGCGGCAAAGTGCTTGGACCGAGGCTCTTTACGTCCGGCCCCTCGTTTAATGGAAACAGCGTTAGCCGTCCTGAAGACGCAAGTGAAATGGTTAAAGCGCAGCATGGGGCGGGCTACGACTTTCTCAAGATACATCCCGGATTGACGAGGGCCGAATTCGATGCGCTTGCAAATACCGCGAAACGATTCGGTATGCAGTTTGCCGGGCATGTGTCGATTGCGGTCGGCGTACCACATGCGCTGGCTTCCGGTATGGCATCAATCGACCATTTGGATGGCTACATGCAGGCGATGCTCAAAGAAGATACAGATCTGTCCGGCGGCCCCGCCGGATTCTTCGGCGTGCTTCTCGCAGACCAGATCGATGAAGAGAAGATAGCAGGAATCGCTGCGGAAACAGCGGCTGCAAGCGTCTGGAATGTGCCGACCGAGGCGATGTTTGAGCACCGAATCTCGCAGACCACGGCTGCGGAGATGCGTGAGTGGCCGGAAATGCGTTATGTGCCGCTTGCGACGATCAGCCGGTGGGTGTCTGCCAAGCAGCAGATCCTGAACGATCCGGCATATGATCCCGCGATCGCGACCAGGGCGATTGAAATAAGAAGAAAACTGATTCTCGCACTGCACAAGGCTGGCGCCGGACTGTTGCTGGGCTCTGACGCTCCGCAGGTATTCAATGTACCGGGTTTTGCAGTTCACCGGGAGCTCGAATATCTCGTGGCCGCAGGTCTGACTCCGTATGAGGCGCTACGGACCGGAACGGTCAACCCAGCCAAATTTTTCGGGCAGGAACGCGTTTTCGGTACCGTGGAAACCGGCAAGGAGGGAGATCTGGTGCTCCTGGATGCGAATCCGCTGATCGACATCGGTAATGCACGCCGTATTCACGGCGTGATGCTGCGAGGGCGCTGGCTGGCCCGCGAAGATCTGGCCGAAATCCTCTCGAGATTCGAGCTTTGAGAAAGGCAACAACAATTGGGGACGGACCGCATGGGGCCCGTCCGCGTTGCAACCGTTCCTTGATGAGCGGCATCTAAGACACACAAGATCGGTCAAAACGGCCGAAATCGACCTGAGAGATCAATCTTATGCGTGTATTTCTTATTTTAGGAATGTTCACGGCCAGCCTGACCAACGCGGCCTGGCGCGACTATGAAGAAGTTCGCAATCTGACGCTGGATGCAGATGGAGTCAATACTGTTGAGATCGAGGCCGGTGCAGGCAGCCTTGATGTGCGCGGGAACCCTGGCGCCAGGACGATATCCGTCACCGCACTCATCCAGGTGCCAGGCAAGAGCGATGAAAAGGCTCAAAAAATCATTGAATCTGATCTGGTATTGACCCTGGAGCGCGATGGTGACACAGCCGTTCTGATCGGGTATTTCGATTCCAGTCCCTTGGGATGGGACGACAATCCCAGCGTCCACCTCGAGGTAGAGGTGCCGGAAAGCGTCGGACTCGATATCGAAGATGGCGCCGGCTCGATCGAGATCCGGGATGTCCTGGGTCAAATAATAGTCGAGGATGGCTCCGGGTCGCTGCAAATGACAAATATTGGCGGCGAAGTTCGGGTCATCGATGGTTCCGGCTCGATCTCTATAGAACATGTCGGCGGTGACATCTCGATAGAAGATGGTTCCGGCAGCATCACCGTGCAGGATGTACGTGGCAGCGTAGTAATTGATGATGGCTCCGGCAGCATCAACGTAAGCGACGTCGATGCAGACCTGATCATCGAAGACGACAGTAGCGGATCGCTGAACTTCGCGCGCGTCAACGGCCGCGTCGAGAAAGAAGACTAATAACGCTTCCGATATCGCCCGGCAGCACAGGCCAATCGCCCGTCAATGCGTGCTCCTGCAACGATTCTGTTGCCACCTGTTGGAGCCTGTCGTGACGGGCAATTTCAATAACTTTGCTGCTCATTGGGGCAGAATGTCCTATGATTGGCCAATAAGAAGCCATGTCCGGCGACAATAACCAGGAAGCCAAAATGAAACTGGTCAACCAACTGCTTGATTCAAAGGGCCATGACATATTGTCGATCGCGCCGTCGGCATCGGTTCTGGATGCGATAAGGCTAATGGCCGATAAAGGGATCGGTGCACTCATCGTCATGGATGGGGAGACCATGGCAGGAATCGTCACGGAAAGAGACTACGCGCGAAAGGTCATTCTGAAAGGACGGTCGTCGCACGAGACGCCCGTCAGCGACATTATGTCGACCGGTGTAATTTCGACGAGTCCTGATCAAACGGTCAATATTTGCATGAATGTGATGACCGACAAACGTATCCGGCACCTGCCTGTCGTAGAGGGAAACAAGGTCATCGGTCTGGTATCGATTGGCGACCTGGTCAAGGCGATAATCGCCGACCAGAAAGAGGAAATAGAGCACCTCGAGCACTACATCAGCGGTTAGCCCGATTATTGCACTTCTACGGAGTGCGGCCCCGGAGTGCGGCCCGCTGATGCACGATTGAAATTTCGGGAGTACAGTTAGTCAAATTGTGCTGGAGGCCGCTTTCAGTCTTCTATTGCAGCGGCCGGAGGTAAGAATCATGAGTGGGGCTGCCGCCTTTGCCCTTGCCCTAGTCACCGCCGTATTGCTGATTCCTGGAGCCTGGTCTGCAGAGAACAAAGTTGTCATCGGCCCGAGAAACCTGGACCTGGCGGATGGTGCCCAGGAACTCCTTGCCGGCAATGCCAGAGCGGGCGTTGAGCTGACCTTGCGTGGCTTGCAATCCGCCCATGGCAAGAGAGAGAAAGAAGCCGCTTTATCCAATCTTTGCGCCGGCTACATCATGATCGATCGGCTCGATTCCGCATTGATGTACTGCAACATGCTCCTCATGAGTAACGACAGGCACTGGCGAGGTTATAACAATCGCGCGCTGATTTACGTCATGCGTAAGGAATACGAAAAGGCAGAAAAGGACCTTGCAATGGGCCAGGAGATCAATCCCAACGCCCGTACTCTGAAGGAGGTCAAGGGCATGTTCCTGGACGCTACACGTCCGGTATCGCCGAACATCATTATTGATGATCGCAAAACCAAGAACTCGAATATTTCCGTAAAGGAAGAGAGCTAGGGGTATCTGGTGATCACCGCAGGACAGACAGCCCTAACTGCTGCAGCTTGTCTGGCGATGGCGTCATCCGCCATCGTTCTGGCGGATGACAGCACGCGAGTCACGCACATAATGCATACGGAAGACTCGTCATCTGGGCGGATGCCGTCGGTTACTGTGGTACCGCAATATCCCGAAATAGCAAGACGTGATCGGATCGAGGGCGAGGCGACCGTCTGTTACACGATCGATGCAGATGGCCGAATCCGCAGACCTGCCGTCCAGCGAAGCTCCCACAAAATGTTTGCGAAACCAGCGCTTAAGGCCATCAAGAAATCGAGCTACGAGCCTTTGCGGTCGGACCAAGAGGCCACAGTTGCGAGAAGCTGCCGAACATTCCGGTTTCTGCTCAAGCCGGTCGCCATCGAGGAAATCGAATAGTTCTGGTCAATCGACTGTCTGCAGTCTTTTTTCAACAAAGTGGATGTAACCGCCGTATGCGGACGCGTCATCGTTCGTGGCACTGGCGGCGACTTTTATGACAAGCCCTTCCCTGTTCGCTGGCGCCCGTCATCGCGAAAGACAGAGTTACCATTATCGATGTCTGAATGTGCAGTCTAGTGCACCCTGGCGCGGCCAATGGTGTTGGCATCAGTACCAAACCAGACCTCACCGGCGGGTTCGAAATAGTACATGTGCCGAACGGACCCAGCGCCGCTCGGGATATCGGTTTCACTGAAATACATTTCGGACCGGGTGTCGAAACCAATGAAACGGTTCGGCGATACGCCGGTTTCGACGATCCAGAGACGGTCGCTCTTATCAACCGTCATGCCGTACGGTTTGCTCTCCTTGCCGGAAGGCATTTGCCATTCGGTAAACTTTTCATCATCGGGCTCGTAACGACCGAGCAGGCCGAGTGCGTAATCGACGTACCAGACATTGTTGTCCGACGTGACCTGGAGTCTCCGCGGCCGGGATTTCTTATTGGGCAGTTCGATTTCTTCGAGCGTCTGCTCGTCTTTGTCTACCCGAATAAGCTTGTTACTGCCGAATTCGACAATCCACGGCTCATCGTTCGAATTGATGATAATTCCATATGGCCTGGATCGATTCGTTGGTACGGCCAGCAAAGACACTTCGCTGGTTTCTATAGTCAACTTTCCGACGAAATTGCCTCCCTGCACCGTAAACCAGATATCCCCCGCAGAATCGAACACCAGTGTGTGAGGGTCGCGCGCCTGACTGTCCGGCATTGTTATTTTCTTGATAGCCCCCGTGTCGGGATTGAGGCGTCCGATATATGACTTGAGATTTCCCGCAAACCAGACCGTACGGCCTGAATCACCCTCGGCGACAATCACGTTGTGGGGCCCCGTACCGGCATCGAGATCGTAGCGACTGAATTCACCGGTCGCAGGTTGCAGATTGGCGATGTAATGCCCTGTCTGACCCACGAACCAAACACGGCCCGAATCATCCACAAACGGGTCTCGTGGCCGCGAGTCACTCCAGGGAACCAGCCATTCGCGGATTTCGACGGGCTGTGAAGTCGCACTTCGTGGAAACCACATCATGCAGGCGACAATGCTTGCGAACAAAATGCTGGATTTCATTCGTGACCTCCTTGTTGGACCATTAATACTCAGGCTGTAGTGGCGATTTCGAGAAATCGCTGTGCTGCCTGCGCTATGTCGTGCCCGATACTGATCAAGCCCCCGTCATGTCCCCCCATAACGACAATTTCGCTGCTGGCGAAGTCAGTGTCACGGTACAGCCTCCTGAACTCCTCCGCCATACCGGGGGTGCCGTATGTCACGGCGGAATTTGTCGTCGGTACTTTATTGCGAAGCTCTTGCCACAGGGCGTCGCTGTGGACATGCACGATCGCCTGAATTGTCGGGTCCAGCTCGTAGATTGCTGCGTGCGTCAGCGATTCAGAGGATGCCTTGACCGGCCCGTGACAGGTGACGCGATTGTGCTGGATGTCATAATCCGTCACTTCGGCGTAGTGAGCGCCGGTCAGATCGGCCAGGTAACCGGTCTGGGTGCCGGTGATGATGAACTGCACATCGGATCCCGACCGCATGCTCATATTGCCGAATCCGACACCGGTGTCGTCATATCGGCCCACCAGTGCCGCATCGAATAATGGTCGCCGCCAGATATTGAGTTCGGCTATCGCGGCGTTTTCAATTGGCGGGCCTTTCGTCCACTCGCAGTTGAACTTGATGCGGCCTTCATCGGTCATGACGCACGCTTGGCAAAATTCGGAAAAAGTCGGCCGAGGCCTTCTTCGCTGGGCTCGCATATACCGCGTTCGGTAATCAATCCGGTGATGAGACGCGCAGGCGTTACATCGAAGGCATAATTTTTGATTGGTGAACCCTCGGCGACCGTTTTTACGTCACAAACTTTATTGCCACGCATGCCGCGGACATGCGAGACCTCGTACGTGTCGCGTTCTTCAATCGGAATCTCGGTCATTCCGTCCTGGATCGTCCAGTCGATCGTTGTCGAGGGTAATGCAACATAGAAAGGGATGCCGTTGTCGTGCGCGGCGAGTGCTTTCAGATAGGTGCCGATCTTGTTCGCCACGTCGCCGGTACGCGTCGTTCGATCAGTACCGGTAATGCATATGTCAACCTGACCGCGCTGCATCAAATGGCCGCCCGCGTTGTCGACAATAAGTGTGTGAGGCACCTCGTTTCTTGCCAACTCCCAGCAGGTCAGTTGAGAGCCCTGGTTTCTCGGCCGCGTTTCGTCGACCCAAACGTGAACATCAATGCCGCGCTGCCTGGCAACATAGATGGGGGCGGTCGCCGTACCCCAGTTAATCGTAGCCAGGGCACCGGCATTACAATGCGTCAGGATGTTAACCGCTTCGCCGGATTTCTCTTGTGCAATTTTCTCGATCAGGGTGCAGCCGTGCAGGCCGATGTTCCAGGATATCTCAACATCCTCATCACATATGGACTGTGCTTCGCTGCGCAGCAAAGAAACCAGGTCCCGATCCTCGCCTGAAGTTCGAATAACGCCCAGAATCCGATCCAATGCCCAGCGTAAGTTAACCGCGGTCGGCCTGGTTTCACCCAGCTCGTTTGCTGCTTGCTTCACGAAACTGATCGGGTCTGCTGTTTGACTGCCCTCGATGGCGGCGAGATAAAGACTCCACGCTGCCGTGGCACCGATTAATGGTGCGCCGCGTACGAGCATCTTCCTGATTGCCTGCGCGCCCTCCCGGTAGTTGTTCAAGTCTCGTACGACGTACTCATGAGGCAGTTTCGTCTGGTCAATAATCTGAACAATTGAGGGATCGTCAGGTTTGAGCCAGATCGTCCGAAAATTTTCGCCTTTTGTGATCATCGTTGGATTTGCCCGTCATCCATTTTAGCCTCCGCGGCAGCCCCGGTCGCTATGCATCGCGTCCGGCGGGCTCGTATAGGGGTACACTGGTGCCCGTGCAAATGCCTACAAATCCACCTGAATTTCTATGGTTTGCGACCGATTTTCGCCTGTCCGGGGGTCCAATACTTAAGGTTAAGGGAGTTTTGGCCGGTGGCGATATATCCGGATGATAAACGCCTTGTAAAACAACTGCTTGCGGGTGACGAACAGGCGTTCGACACATTCTTCAACGACAATTTTGCAAGGCTGTACAGATTTGCCCGGACGCGCCTGTCGGATGATCCGGATGGCACGCGCGATGTTGTGCAAATAACATTAAGCAAGGCCATCCGGAAACTACATACCTACCGGGGTGAGGCCGCTCTGTTTACATGGCTATGCGCGATCTGTCGGAATG
>JAPUKV010000219.1 GCA_027295475.1 Pseudomonadota bacterium | reverse complement strand
CCCGGAATTTCGCGGTATACAACGAATAATCAATGGGGTCAGACTCGATTGATTCGTCAAATCGCTGCGCTGACAGTTATCAGGAATCAGTCGAGTCTGACTCCATCGATCTCTTATCCTGAGGTTTGTGAAAATGACCATTGAAATGGGTGATTCGAAACAGTCGATTGAAGATACGGAAATCGACCAACCAGCAATCGACGATGCGGAAATCGACGACAACGAGGTTGAGGCGGCAGCCGAGCACTCGGAGAACACGACCGTGGTCCTCGATGAAACGGGCGTTCTGACGGATAACGTTGGCGACGTTTCGGTCGAGATCAATGTCGAAGAACTAATCGCCGACATTGAATCAGTCAAAGATAAAGACGCCGCCCGCAAGAAAGAAATTCGGCGACGCCTGGAAGAGGTAGTCGAAGAGCAATCGTTCGAGGATACCTACGCAGTCGATCTCGACGAGAAATAAGGGGACAGTGACCTTAATTACCGCGAATCGATTGCTAAATACGCAAATACACATCCGAATTAATTAAGGTCACTGTCCCCTTATTTAAAATTTCTCTGCCGGACCGCGAGTTCCCCGAGTAACTCGCTGTGATCGATTAGTTTCCTGGCGATCACATGTATTACCTTCCCTTCTTTCTGTAATTCCCCTTCGACACCCATCAGGCGCGCATTCAGCAGCACGTCCCGCTGTTCTTCGGCGATTTTCTTCCACACAATGAGGTTTGTATAACCTGACTCATCTTCGAGCGTTACGAACGTAACGCCACTGGCGGTGCCAGGGCGTTGCTTGGTAATCACGAGACCTGCCACACGGATAGGCCGCCCGCTTTGGAGCTCATTCAGGCATTCGGCCTTCACATAGCGGTGAACATCAAGGCGTGTGCGGATAAGCGCCATCGGATGACGTTCGAGCGTCAGTCCGAGGCTCTGATAGTCCGCGACGATGTCCTGCCCTTCCGTCGGCTTCTTCAACATCGGCACTGCCTCGTAGCGATCCATCGAGGGAATGAGTGGTGTGGGTTCTTCGACACCCGCCACGGTCCAGCGTACTTTGTGCCGGTGACCGGCAATTGATTTCAGTGCCCCGGCCGCCGCCAGCGCGCCGAGTTCGCGGCGATTGACCCCGGTGCGCTCAAGTAATTGCTGGATACTGCCGAACCGGCCAGCGGCAAGTTGCCGGACAATTTTTCGTCCTGCCTCCTCCGCAAGCCCCTTGATCTGGCGCAGCCCAAGACGTAATGCCGGCTTTCCGTCAAGCGCACGTTCCAGGCTCGAGTCCCAGTCGCTTTTGTTGACATCGGCGGCACGTACCTCGACGCCGTGTCGCCGGAGGTCCTGCGTCAGCTGTGATGCCGAGTAAAATCCCATGGGCTGGCTATTGAGTAGCGCGCAGGTAAAGGCAGCCGGTGTGTGGCATTTGAGCCAGCAGGAGACATAGACCAGTAAGGCAAAACTGGCTGAATGTGATTCCGGGAAACCATACTCACCGAATCCCAGGATCTGTTTGAAGATCTGCCGCGCAAAATCTTCCTCGTAACCTCGCTGCCGCATGCCTTGTATCAGTCTTTCCTCGAACGGGCCAAGCCCACCGCGACGTTTCCAGGCTGCCATCGCGCGCCGCAGGCGATCCGCTTCACCCGGCGTGAAGCCGGCCGCAACCACCGCCAGCTGCATCACTTGTTCCTGAAAAATCGGCACACCGAGTGTGCGCTGTAATACCTCCCTGACCTCCTCGCTCGGATACTCGACCGCTTCCTCGCCATTTCGTCGACGCAAATAAGGATGCACCATGTCGCCCTGTATCGGACCCGGGCGAATGATCGCGACTTCGATGACGAGATCGTAATAGCAGCGCGGTTTCAGCCGCGGCAGCATCGCCATCTGTGCGCGCGATTCGATCTGAAAGACACCCATCGTGTCGCCATCGCAGATCATGTCGTAGACGACCGGGTCCTCGGCAGGCACCGTTGCGAGTGTGTACTCCCGCCCATCGTATTCCCTGATCAGGTCAAAGCTCCGGCGTATGGCCGTCAGCATGCCGAGGCCCAGCACATCCACTTTGAGAAGGCCGAGATCTTCAAGGTCATTCTTCTCCCACTGAATGACCGTGCGATCTTCCATCGCGGCGTTTTCAACCGGCACCAGCTCCGACAACGGCCCGTTGCTGATAACGAATCCACCCACGTGTTGCGACAGATGACGCGGGAAGCTTAAGAGTTGACGGACGAGATACAGCAATCGTTTGATCACCGGGCTCTCCGGATCCAGCCCTGCTTCCAGCACGCGACTGTCGTCGACCTCGCTGCCATCCCACCACTGCATCGACCTGGCAAGCCGGTCAACCTGCAAGCCACTTAAACCCAGCGCCTTACCGACGTCGCGTAATGCGCTTCGCGGCCGATAGGTCACCACGGTGGCCGCAAGTGCGGCCCTGTCCCTGCCATACTTCTGATAAATGTACTGGATCACTTCTTCACGGCGTTCATGCTCGAAATCGACATCGATATCAGGCGGCTCGTTGCGTTCTTTCGAGATAAAACGTTCAACCAGTGTCGCCATGCGGTCGGGATCGACCTCCGTAATGCCAAGGCAAAAACAAACTGCGGAGTTCGCTGCCGAACCTCGTCCCTGGCAAAGAATATTCTGACTCCTGGCGAAAGCCACGATGTCGCACACCGTCAGGAAAAAAGGTTCGTACTGAAGGTCACGAATCAGTTCGAGTTCATGCTCGACCAGCGTAAGCACCTTCTGTGGTACGCCGTCAGGCCAGCGCTGGTGCATGCCCTCAACACTCAGCTGCCGCAGGTAAGTCGTCGGCGTCATCCCGTCGGGCACCAGTTCATCAGGATATTCGTAGCGCAATTCATCGAGAGAAAACTGAATCGCATCTGCGATGCGTAATGTTTCCGTCAGTAGTTCGGCGGGGTAAATGCTCCCGACAACTGCGCGCGAGCGAAGATAGCGCTCACCATTGGAATACAAAGCAAACCCGGCCCGATCGAGCGTCAGTCCTTCGCGTATTGCGGTAACGGTGTCCTGTAAAGCGCGGCGTTCGCGGCAGTGCATATGCACATCGCCGCTGGCGACGAGTGGTAAATCAAGCGCTTCGGCCAGGTGCTGCAGGCGCTCGAGGCGTTGACGTTCCAGACCATCTGCCAGCAATTCCACCGCAATCCACAGGCGATCGCGAAACGCAGCAGTGATCCAGGCGTCCTCGGCACACAATAGCAATTGATTACCGGGAATCCACAACACCAGACAGTCGGGTAACCCATCCGTAAAATCGTCCGCCGTGAGTTTGTAGCTGCCCTTTTCAGCGGCGCGCCTGCCGCAGGTGATGAGACGGCACAGTTGTGTGTAGCCCGCGCGGTTTCGTGCCAAAACGACGAGCTTCAAACCACTGACGAGCCGCAACTCCGAACCAACGATCAGTTTTTTGAGTCCACAGTCTTTCGCCGTGACATGCGCCCTGACGATGCCTGAGACCGAGCATTCATCCGTCAGCGCCAGTGCCTCGTAACCAAGCGACGCTGCTGTCTGCACCAGTTCTTCCGGATGCGAGGCACCTCTTAGAAAGGTGAAGTTACTGAGTGCATGCAATTCGGCATACGCAGTCATCCGAATATCCCATGCAAAAACCCACTCAATTCAGCACGAGGAGTCACCCGAATATCCCATGCAAAAACCAGAGGTGACTCTCCCTGTTGCGATTCCGGTACACCCAGAGATGTACACCCTCAGGATTACGCGCAACGAAATAGTCCCTGGCGATACCGTCATCGTCCCACCAGCCCGTTTCCAGGCGTTCCGGCCCGTCAAGCAACTGCAAGATGCCCTCACAAACAGGTAAACCCTCCTCGGTCGCCAGCAATCGCGGCTCCCGTAACATCCACAAAGGCCTGCGCAACACCAAGCTGTTATGGCGCTGACTCTCATCCGGAAATTTGGACGGCTCGTGGCCCGCACGATGGCCCGACACGTTTGCGCAATGCGCTACATCGCCGCATACATCCTGGCGCCGCCAGGCATATTGCGGTCGATGCTCGGCAACCGTCGTAATCCCATGCACTGATTGGTCGCCGATGCGCGCGCTTAAGCGTTCCGCAAGATGTGCAATCGATAGTTGGTTCTGCCGTTTCGCCTGCTGGTTGAAAGGCAGGACATCCGTCTCTGCCGAGAAGCATTGAGTTCGGCCGGCCCGCAGCTGAATGGTGATGACCGGCGCCGGCAGCGCCAGGCGATCGAACTTGATCTGCAGCAAATCAAACCAGTGCTGTACTGCCCGATCCGCCTGCACGCAACCCAGGATCAGGTGCGTTGCGGGTACCTGTAAATGAAAGAAACTGAACAGCACATGTTGCACGGCAATTTGCCGGGTCAGTAAAAAA
>JAPUKV010000218.1 GCA_027295475.1 Pseudomonadota bacterium | reverse complement strand
GTAAGCCCGGTACCGCCACGTACCCCCAGCACCAGGCCCAGCGCATCGACCAGGATCGATTTCCCGGCACCGGTCTCTCCGGTCAGGACCGTCATTCCGCCGCTAAATTCGATCTCGGCCTGATCAATGATGGCGAAATTTCTGATCTGCAAACTGGTGAGCATCGTTCAATCGCCCCCTTGGTCCCGGGTCCGGTTATCACGACCCCAGTGCAATTTGGAACGCAGAATCCCATAGTAGTCGTAGCCCGGAGGATGAATCAGCGTTATTCGGTTTGCCGATTCCGAAATCAGTAATCGGTCGTCCGGGTCAAGTTCACCGAGTGAGTGTCCATCGACGGAGACTTCGGCCTTGGTATCGTGACGGGGCAGCAGCTTGACCTCGATATCGAGGCTGGCAGGTATGACGATTGGCCGATCGCCCAGTGTATGCGGACAAATGGGCACGATGACGACGGCGTCCAGCAGTGGTTCAATGATCGGACCGCCGCAGCTCAATGCGTACGCCGTCGATCCGGTTGGCGTGGCAACGATGAGTCCGTCGCCTGCATGCGTATTGACGTATCGATCGGCGATCCTGGTCTCGACATCGATCATGCGGCCGGTTTCCCGCCGCTGCAACACGATATCGTTTACGGCAACGGCCAATCGTTGGCTGCCATCCGCTGCCGTGATTTTCGCCTCGAGTAGCAGCCGCGTTTCCCGGGAGTAGTTACCCTCGAGAATCTGTTCGAGATTCTCGAGCATCTCCGCGGGGGTTATGTCGGCGAGGAAGCCAAGGCGTCCCCGGTTGACACCGAGTAATGGTACCTTGCCACTACCGGTCAGCGCGGCCGCATGCAGCATGGTACCGTCGCCGCCGACCGCGATAATCAGATCGACCTCGGCCGCAATGTCGTCCTCCTGCACAGCCCGCGCCTCCAGGGTCGCAGCAGCGTCCGGAAGGGTGACAACGTCGATGCCAGCTTTTGTTAAGTATTCGGTAAGCTTCGCCATCGGGCCCGCCACGCGCGAATCCGAATACAGGCCGAGAATGGCCACAGTCTGAAATGCTTTGCTCATACCGGTTTTTAATGTCACCCTGCATTGATCTTTGATCGCCAAACGTGGCGAATCGCGGGAAAGCCTTCAGGATTGTTACAAACCCTTGACCGACCGCCAAGCCATTGCTAACTTTTTGTTTTCACAATAACACTTTGTGTTAGTTGCGCATTTTGCGTTTCCAGGTGAATGACCACAGAAGCCACCACTCCGGCACCCAATGAACGGGCACAATTCCTTCTCAAGGCGTTGATCCAGCGATTCATTCGTGACGGCCAGCCGGTCGGTTCGCGGACCTTGTCCCGTGATTCGGGGCTGGACCTCAGTCCTGCAACGATTCGCAACGTCATGTCCGATCTTGAAGATTTGGGACTCGTATCTGCGCCACACACCTCGGCCGGACGTATTCCGACGCCACAGGGTTACCGCCTGTTTGTGGATACGCTGGTCCGTTACAAGCAGCCGAAGGAAGGCGATATCCGGAAACTTCAGTCGAAGCTCACTGAGCAGCAAGACGATCCGGACGCCTTGCTGACCTCTGTTTCGAGTCTGCTTTCGAACCTGACCAGCCTCGCGAGTGTCGTGACAGTGCCGCGCGGCCCGCGCGCCATTCTGCGGCAAATCGAATTCCTCGCATTGTCGGACAATCGCGTACTGGCGATTCTTGTGATCAATGATCGCGAGGTTCAAAACAGGATTCTGCATACCGAACAGCCGCACACACCCGAAGAGCTGCAAAAAGCTGCCAATTTCATTAACGATAACTATGTCGGTCACGACCTCATGCAGGTTCGCAAACGCCTGATCGACGACCTGGATAAGACCCGCGAGTCCATGAACCAGGCGATGCACGACATTATCTCGGTTGCACAGTCGGCAATGGAGGGCGCGGCAGCGCCTCAGGGCGAGTTTGTGCTTAGCGGCGAAACCAACCTGATGGACTTTGCAGAGTTGTCCGACATTGAAACGCTGCGGCGTTTGTTTGATGCGTTTTCGAAAAAACGTTTTATGCTGAAAATGCTCGACAAGAGTATCAATGCCAGTGGCGTGCAGGTGTTCATCGGCGAGGAGTCGGGCTTCCAGATTCTGGACGACGTGAGCGTCGTGACCGCCCCATATCGGCTCGACAGCGATATGATCGGCGTCCTTGGTGTCATTGGTCCGACTCGAATGGCGTATGACCGGGTGGTGCCCATCGTCGACATTACGGCGCGGTTGCTCGAATCTGCCATGAACACACACTCCTCTGGCGCTTGATTTTTCCGGGCATACCCCCAAAATCCCCCAATCTTTGATCCCGGTGACCGGCTTAGGGCCTTGCCGGTGCCGTAAGGCCTGGAGTAGTTGAGAACATGAATGGACCGTCCGAACGTCCTGAAGCAGATGATGCAGACGATGCAGTGAGCGCCGCCGCCAACGAGCAAGCTGCAGAAGAGGGGGATGAATCCGCTGAAGACGACTGCAGGGATGCAGGAGGTAGAGCGAAGCAGGATGCCAGAGCCGACGACTGCGGGGATGCAGGAGGTACACCGAAGCAGGACGCCAGAGCCGATATGGATCCGGAATCTGGCGAGGCGGCGCTGCAGGCCAAAGCAGACGAAAACTGGCAGAAATACCTGCGGGTTGCCGCGGAGCTTGAAAACGTCCGCAAACGCGCGGCACGCGATGTCGAAAACGCGCACAAGTTTGCGCTGGAGCGCCTGGCCGTAGAATTGCTGGCGGTTCGCGACAGTCTCGAAATGGGCCTCGCAGCTGGAGAGGATGCTGATGTCGAGAGTCTTCGTCAGGGCAAGGAGGCAACCCTGAAGCAGTTGGTCACTATCATGGAGCGCTTTGGCGTCGAGGAGCTCGACCCGCAGGGCGAGCCGTTCGATCCGGGCTTGCATGAGGCGATGACCATGCAACCCTCCGCCGATCTC
>JAPUKV010000217.1 GCA_027295475.1 Pseudomonadota bacterium | reverse complement strand
GCATACCAATACTCCTTTATCGGCCGGATGCCATAAGATCCGATACTTCAGGGTATGCAGCAAGCGCTGATTGTTGTACTAATATTCAGATTCATCCGTGGGAGATATCTGCCATGTCCGAAGAAAAAGCGATCAAGTACCCGGGCAAAAGTGCTGCCGTATCGTGGCACGGCAGGCTCTGCATACATATCGGCGAGTGCGGCCGTGCCAAGGGGGATTTGTTCGTGGGTGGACGAAAGCCCTGGTGTGAACCCGACGCAGCCACGGATGATGAGGTCGAGGAGGTCGTATTACGCTGTCCGACAGGGGCACTGACATACGATTTTGCCGATGGAAATCGTGCCGAGAAGCCGGCATCCGTCAATACCATACAGGTCGCCTACAACGGCCCGCTTTTTGTCCGCGGACAACTGGTGATCGACGGGGCGCCGGCAAATGCTCCCGGATTGCAATTTCGCGCCGCCCTGTGCCGATGCGGGCAATCGAAGAACAAGCCATTTTGTGATAACTCCCACGAGAAAGCCGGCTTCAAGGATTACGGTGCGGTTGGCAGGGGCGGGGATGCGGATGCCGAAACAGGCGGGCCATTGCAGGTGCAAGCTGCGCAAGACGGGCCCCTATTGTTGAAGGGCAACCTGACGATCTTGAGCGGCAGTGGCCGCGAATCGTGGCAGGGCAGCCAGGTAGCGTTATGCCGCTGCGGTTCATCCAAAGACAAGCCGTTCTGTGACGGTCAACATAAGAAAGTAGGATTCAAAAGCGAATAAGGCGCGAAAATATGAAACTCGCTCTGAAAGTCCCACCGCCTGTACAGGCGCTCGTATGCGGAATCCTCATGTGGGCGGTCGACAGGCAAGTCCCAGGCGGGCAGCTTGAATTCTCGATCCGGTTACCGATGGCTATATTGTTTGCCGTTGCGGGTATTGTTCTGGCTGTATTTTCGATGCTGGCGTTTCGCAGGGCGCGCACTACCGTCGATCCGTTCCACCCGGAGGAGGCGTCACAACTTGTTGTTGACGGCTTCTTCGGCTACAGCAGAAATCCAATGTACGTCAGCCTGCTCCTTGTGCTGATCAGCTGGGCGATTTGGTTGGGTAGTGTCTACAACGTTGCTGTACTGATTTTGTTCGTCACCTACATCACGTTTTTTCAGATAAAACCGGAAGAGGAGGCGATGAGATCTCTCTTCGGCGAGACGTACGAGCACTATTGTTCGAGGGTCAGACGATGGATCTGAGAAAGTGTCACTCGACGCTCATGAGGTGAACGACGCCGACTTTGATAAGCTGCGTGAACACGGATTCTCAGACGCAGACATCTGGGACATCGGTGCCATTACGGCATTTTTCTCCCTCTCGAATCGTATGGCCAACGTGACAACGATGCGGCCGAACGATGAGTCCTATTTATTGGGCCGCGTGCCAAAATAGTAGTAGCGGGATTCGACGCGAACAAACGAGCATTTCTGTCCGGGCGATCTACGACCTTGCCCTGTGTCAGAGTCAATTGGGATAAGAAACAGAATGACCTCTTCGACGGGATTTCCGCCCATAGTTGATTCAGGTGCAACCGTGCTCGTACTTGGCAGCCTGCCGAGCCGCAAATCACTCGAGGCGTCTGAATATTACGCGCACCCGCAAAATGCCTTCTGGTGGATCATGGGCGAGTTCTTTGGCGCCGGCCCCGATGTCCCCTATGCGAAACGGACGGAGCTGCTCAAGAGAAACAATATTGCGGTTTGGGACGTCCTTGCTGCATCAGTTCGGCCGGGCAGTATGGATTCGGACATCGACATGGCCACGGCAAAACCGAACGATTTCGCATCATTCCTGACAACGTATTCCACAATTCGGCTCTTGTGCTTCAACGGGCAGAAGGCAGCCAGGATGTTCGAACGCATGGTGTTATCCAGGCATGGTGAGCTGCCGTCAGATCTGCGGTATGCAACACTGCCGTCCACGAGTCCCGCGTTTGCAGCGATGTCATTCGAAGACAAACTTCGAAAATGGTCTATAGTGTTGCAAGGTAACGCCAGTTAAAAGTCCGGTAACGAGAAAGAAGAATGGCTGGCTTTTTTTCGTGACCCCGATGGCCATCTTCTGGCAATTGCATCACGTACAAAACCATAAAGGAGAACAGGATGATTGGCTACGTAACGCTAGGGACGAACAAATATGATGAAGCGACTGCTTTTTATGATGCGCTGCTGGGTGATATCGGCGCCAGCCGTGTCATGGAAGCAGATACGTTCATCGCTTGGGGCGTTAGCCCGAAGTCACCGGCGATTTCTATTATCAAGCCGCAAGATGGAAATGCGGCAACGGTAGGAAACGGTGTCATGGTCGCAATCGCCATGGACTCAACTGATAAAGTCGATGCCTTCCACGCCAAAGCACTGGAATTGGGCGGCACGGACGAAGGTGCGCCCGGGCCCCGTGGCGATGGCGGGTTCTATGCCGGCTATTTTCGCGACCTCGATGGCAACAAACTGAATGCGTTTTGCATGACCTGACCTTGTAGGGTGTAGCAAGAGATGCAGGATTCTGCGATTTTTGCGCCGTTCCTCGGAATGATGCTTCTGACGCTGGCCGTCTGGTTATACATGTATGCCGGACGGCTTTCATTCCTGTTTGCCAACAGAATTGACTATCGGAAGATCGACACACCAGACAAGGCCGCCGGCGTAATTCCCGAGAAGATTGCTTACGCATCAAACAATTTCAAAAACCTGTTTGAGCTTCCGGTTCTCTTTTATGCGACCTGCATCTTTCTTTATGTGAGTGGGTATGTTGACACACTGTATCTTGTTGCGGCGTGGTGGTTTTTCTTCTTTCGGATAGTGCACAGCTATATTCACTGCACGTCCAACAACGTACCAGAGCGATTCGGCGCCTACACCATTTCAGCGATCGGTTTGTGGTTTATTGTCGTACGTGCGGCGATACAGGGATTCGGCTAGGTGCGTATCGCCCGTCAGGACGGGCTCCCACAAGATACTGACCACCTATACAGCACGACTGTAGGAGGTTGCGACCGCCATGGATGGCGGGAGTGTAGGGTTGCAGGAGCATTCACCTGCCTGGCTGGCGACATGTGACTATCCATCTGGTTTTACTGTTTTTTTATAGTGCGCTGTCGCCGGTTTCACCGGTTCGGATGCGTAGTACCTGGTCGAGCTGGGTCACGAATATCTTGCCGTCGCCGACCTTGCCGGTCTTCGCACTGTTGCTGATGGCTTCGATAATCTGATCGACCAGGTCGTCCGAAACGGCGACCTCTATTTTTGCTTTTGGCAGGAAATCGACAACGTATTCGGCGCCTCTGTAAAGTTCGGTATGTCCGCGCTGGCGGCCGAATCCCTTGACCTCGCTGACCGTCATACCCTGGATGCCAACTTCG
>JAPUKV010000216.1 GCA_027295475.1 Pseudomonadota bacterium | reverse complement strand
GATCGGTCAAGCATTTTGTTCGCCTGAAGGTTTTTCTGACTGAGAGACATAGCATGGTCTATTTCCGAAGGCCGCTCTCGCCCATCCCTGGGCTTCGCGGCATTTGGACTTCCTGTCCGGCGCTGCTCTCGCCCATCCCTGGGCTTCGCGGCATTTGGACTTCCTGTCCGGCAGAGAAGAACCTTCAGGCGAACAAATGCTCAGCGAGAGCGCAGCCAACTGGTGCACTACACGGGCTTGTGAGGTGAAAGCGGAACTGGGCGAACCGAGTTGGTCCATGGTGATCGGGGCGGTTTTCTTAACTGACGGGTCTGGGACGATGTTCGAATTTCGCAAGCAGATCAGCAATCTGCTCTCGAAGCTGGCGGCGATCGACGATCATGTCGACAGTACCGTGATCGAGCAGAAATTCGCTTCGTTGGAAGCCCTCCGGCAATCTCTGGCCAACTGTCTGCTCGATGACTCTCGGGCCGGCAAATCCGATGAGCGCTTTCGGCTCGGCAATATTTACGTCGCCCAGCATGGCGAGACTGGCAGAGACGCCACCGGTAGTAGGGTCAGTCAGTACAGAAATAAACGGGATGCGCAGTTCGCCGAGTACGGCCAATGCCGCCGAAGTCTTCGCCATTTGCAGTAAAGAAAAAAGCGCCTCCTGCATGCGGGCACCGCCGCTCGCAGAAAAGGATATCAAGGGCGTCTTGTTCTCGGCACTATGTCGCGCCGCCCTGCAGAATCGTTCGCCGACGACAGATCCCATCGACCCACCCATGAACCCGAATTCGAATGCGCAGGCAACCACAGGCCGGCTGAGCAACATCCCGGTAACTGCGACAAGCGCGTCTTTTTCACCGGTTTTTTTCTGTGCCTGTGATATCCGGTCTTTGTATTTCTTGCTGTCTTTGAATCGCAACGGGTCCTGCGACTCGAGTGATGCAGCAATCTCCTGCTGTGAATCCGGATCCAGGAAATATTCAAGCCGGCGCCGGGCACCGATACGCATGTGGTAATCGCACTTCGGGCAAACATAGAGGTTGCGTTCGAGTTCGGTTCGATATAACTGCGCATCGCATTCCTGGCACTTGATCCACACGCCTTCAGGCACCGACCGCGTGCGCTTCTCGGTGCTGATCCTGGACGGCATCAATTTTTCAAACCAGCTCATAGGTCGGCATCATAAACGAAAATTGGCGACGGAAATTGGGGCCCATCCCCAATTTCTCTCTGGCGGGCGATTGGCAAGTTATAACGATCCGGATAAGTAATGTTGGTCAGAGTCAAGCCATGTGCTGGCGCCGCAATCGCCCCCTTTGTTCTATCACGACTTTCGAGTACATTTTTTGCCCAACCGGGGCCCTCTTCGCCCTGCCCGATCGTGACCAGTAGTCCTGCGATGTTGCGAACCATGTGCTGCAGGAACGCGTTGGCCGTCACGTCGATACTTATCCAGGGTCCATCCCGGATGACCCGGATGCCGGTTATTTCGCGCACCGGAGTCGATGCCTGGCAACCGGCGGCCCTGAAGGCCGAGAAATCGTGTTCGCCAAGCAAATTATCTGCCGCCTGCTGCATGTCTGCTTCATTGAGCGGTTGATGTATGCACCATGCCCTGTTCCGGTACAGGGAAGAGCGAACGGGCCTGTTGAGAATCAGGTAGCGGTAACTTCGCGAGGTCGCTGAAAAGCGGGCGTGAAAATCTTCGTTGACGACCTTCGCCCAACACGCATTCACATCATCGGGAAGATTGCTGTTGACGCCGAGCACCCAGCCGCGGGTCGTGCGCTCTGCCTTACTGTCGAAATGAACGACCTGCGCCACCGCGTGCACGCCGGTATCCGTTCGCCCGGCACATATCGTTTCGATCGGCTCGTCTGCAACTTTCGACAACGCGTCCTCGACGGCGGTCTGAATGCCGACACCGCGCCGTTGGCGCTGCCAGCCGTTATAAACCGTGCCGTCGTACTCGATACCGAGGGCTATACGCATGATTCGAAGGACATTTCAGCCGGTATGCAGAACTCGGGGCGACGAGCCGACAGGCGACACGGCAATGATTTTATCGGGAGACGCTTTTACTTATCCAGGTAGCTCATCAAGCAACTGTTGTGCCTGTTGCTTCTGGCTATCATCGCCTTCGTTGAGTACTTCTTCCAGTATGCTGCGGGCACCATCCGGATCGCCCATATCGACGTAAGCGCGCGCGAGATCGAGTTTCGTGCCAACCTCCGTCATCGTGCGGGCATCATCATGCAGGTCGTCTGCGTCGGAAGGCCCCGGTTGGTCGATAGTTTCGTCGTCTCGCGGCTGATCGACGGTATCGCCATCTTCGATGACGCCGAATGTGCCCGTCAGGTCGCCGAGATCCGCGTCCAAGGCTGTGAATGCGTCCTTCGGCAGGGACTCAGTCTTGGCAAAGTCGAAGTCGCCTTCCATGTCCACCAAAACCGTTGATGCGTCCGGGTCATCATCCATCGGCGCAAGCAAGGTCTCGGCATCACCGCTCGGGCTTTCCAGCGTGTCGTCGTCATCGAGTCCCGTCGCCACAAATGTTTTCTCCTGGTCGGAAATAACATCGTCGATATCGGCTGCGGTTTCGACAGTATAATCCTCACTCAGGATCTGAGTCTGACCGGTGGCGTCGAGCAGGCTGGTGTCGATCTCCGGACCACGGTAGGTACCCGTGCCGGATTCCTCATCAACATCCAGTTCCTCAGTCCTTCCTGTCACCGCAAGGGCTTCATGTTCAGACGTGTCATCCATGTCGGACGCAAAAGTCGCCTCGGGTATGCCCTCCAGATCCAATCCGAGGTCATCGAGATCAATTTCAGCCGTCGCATCGACCGGCTTTGCTTCTTCGTCAAGTGAAGCGACTTTGGTTTCTTCATCGCTTGCGAGCGACGGTAACTCACCCGTCTCTTCGATCGTCTGGAATTGTTGTTCGATGGTCGGCGTTTCAGCTGTGATGGCCGCATCGTCGAGCGGCGTTTCAGCAGTGGCCTCCAGATCATCGAGCGGCCTTTCGGCTGTGACGTCCGTATCATCGAGCGCCGTTTCAGCAGTCGGCATCTCGGCCGTGCCATCGCCGAGGTCTGTTTCAGCGGTCGGCATCTCCGCCGTGCCATCGCCAAGGTCCGTTTCTGCCGTTGGCATTTCAGCAGTGGAATCCGACTCTTCGTCCCCTGCGACCCCTGGCATCTGCGCCGTCTCTTCAGGCCCGGACTCTATCGTGTCCGCGTCCAGCGCAGCTGATATTCCCATGGTGTCGCGGAGCGGATCGAGACCCTCATCCCCGGCGCCCGCGCCCAGATCGATGACATCACCGGCAGCGTCGTCCCCACCGGCCGCGAAATCCATATCGAGGTCACCTCCCTCGTCCAGCGCCCCATCCAATGAAAGGTCAACTGAGCGTGTCGCGGCCATGCCAGCGGCAGCGCCGGCAAACATCTCGTGGTCAGCGGCAATCTGCTGACCCATGATGATGACCTTGTCCCACTCGGCACTGGCAGCGCCAGCCAGGGCCGTGCGTAAACGGCTCGCGGCATCGACAAACGCATCCCGGTTACCCCAGACAAAGTAAATCTCGCAAAGTTTGCTGAGGAGATCCTCGCGATCGGGCTCGAGAGCGAGTGCACCGTTAATCAGATCGGCCGCCTGGTCGTACAGGCCGTACGCCATGTGGAAATCGGCTTCGGCCACCGGATCGGACTGATCCAGGTTTATCGCGGTCTCGCTACTGAAGGAGTCATCAAGCGAAACAGGTTCAACCGGAGTCTCCAACGGTTCCGGCGCGGCGGCCATCTCGAACGGGTCCGCCTCTGCGGCGGTCTCAAACGGTTCCGGCGCGGCGGCAGTCTCCAACGGTTCCGGCGCGGCGGCCGGCTCTTCTGGCGGTGAGCGCGCCTCAATGGTCTCGGCCGTCGACGCCTCTTCGCGTTCGCCCCGGGCCGGCGCCGTTTCCTGTTCTACTACGATAATCGCGGTATCGTCCTCGCGGGCGAGCGCGCGCAGCCTCTCCGTCGATGCCAGTGATTCGCCATCGAGGTCGTCGGCATCGAGTGCATCCCACACACCGGTCGATTCTTCATCGTCACTGCGAGCGGCCCGTCGTGCAAACCAGACCAACAGCCCGAGGACGATAAAGAGACCGCCAATCAGGATTCCCCAGAATCCGGACAGCGCTTCAATGACCTGTTCGACGATACCCGGCTCGTCTCGCGACGGTGTGCTCACTACCCGCGGCGGTGCCGTCGTCGTCGCGGGTTCCGGTTCCGTATCATCTACGGCGTCGGCGTCCTCAACGCCAATATCTTCGACGTCGTCGCCCGCCATGATGGCATCGTCATCGGCCATCGGCTCGAGCGCGGTATCGATCATCGCGTCGTCGTCAACAAATGTTGCGTCTACGTCATCCGCTACCGCATCCGGTTCGGGTATTTCCTGACCTCGCAGGCGAGCCAATTCATCTCGGAGCGCTGCGAGTTCATCGTCACGGATTTCAATTAACGAATCCTGATCCTCGATTTGTTGTTCGAGTTGCCGGATGCGGTCAGCTGCCACTGCGTCACCGGCACCAGCTGCCGGTGGACGCACGCCGCCGTCGTAACCGGTCTGCTCGTCGTCGG
This sequence comes from Pseudomonadota bacterium, assembly GCA_027295475.1. Next base: position 2,874 of record JAPUKV010000216.1, on the reverse strand, counting down.
GCGGCACGAGCACCAGGCTCGGCTGAGTGCCGGCGTCAGGTGTTACGCCGCCCCACGCTGCGTTGTGCCGCCGTACTTCGCTGAGGGCACTGCTGCGTTTTATCCTGAAAATTTCGTCGGCACTCGGAATTCTGAGACTGACACCAGCCCTCATAATGTTGATATTGTCGGCGAACGCTGCGGGGTTCGCTGCGAAGATTGCCAGCATTGTTTGGTTCATCGTTAGCCGGCTGTCGGGTCTCACACTTTTCGCAATGTTCCACAACGTGGCGCCGCGTTGCACGTAGTAATCACCGCCCCCGGTCGTATCGAACGATGCCGACGCTGGCGGCGCCAAGCCCGACGGGCCGGGACCCAAAGGTGCTGGCGCAGTTTGCGAACTCGACGGGCGGTCGATTCTGCCGCTGTCAGCTTGAGTCGATTGCCGCGGAGCGGCAACGGCCGTTGTCGATCTGGCATCCGACGGCGGTGCAAAAGTTGGCGGATCGAGCAACATCGTGTATTCGCGCAGCAAACGGCCCCGCGACCATGTTGCTTCTACCAGGAATGTAATGAAGGGTTCTGTAACCGGCTCCAGCGACGTTATCGTGACGACATTGCCTTCGACACCGCCGCTCGGGACGACCTTAAAAACAATTTGCTGCAGAAATAACGGGCGATCGAGCCCATATCTTTGGAAAGTCTCGGATGAGGCAAGCACTATGTCGAGGTTGCCCAGTTCCTCGGGCATCACCGACAGTAATTCGATTTCCGCCCTCAGAGGTTCATTCAGGGCAGAACTTAGCCGTATCTCTCCAAGGCCCAGTGCCCAGACCTCGCCTGCCATTGCCAAAACAAGCAGTGGCCATACACGGGTCAGATTTCGCGACATAGTGTTTTTCTCCAGCTCCCAGCTACCTGCACGATGTAATTGGCCACAACCTTGCCTCTGGCTGGCAGAATACGCCGGTCAGGTATGGGGGGAACTATAGCTTATAAATAGTTTTTCGCCAATATTTCAGCTATTTGGACGCTATTTAGAGCAGACCCTTTACGTATGTTATCGGACACCACCCAGAGGTTAATTCCCCGCGGATGACTGATATCTTCGCGGACTCGTCCGACATATACCAGATCGTTTCCGGCGCTTTCCGTGACGGCTGTCGGGTAGGCGCCGGTCTCTGTGCCGTCCACGAGCTCTATGCCGGGGGCATCTCGCATCAGTGCGCAGACTTCCTCGGCCGAAATCTTGCGTTCCGTCTCGATGTGGACGGCTTCCGAGTGTCCGAAGAATGCCGGAATGCGTACAGCCGTCGGATTGATGGCGATTTTTTCGTCACCGAGAATCTTTTGCGTTTCCCAAACTATTTTCATTTCTTCCCTGGTGTAGCGATTATCCTGGAATTGATCAATATGCGGCACTGCATTAAACGCAATCTGCTTTGCGTCGCCTTCGATTTCAAGCGGACGGCCGTTTAGAATAGCCGTGGTCTGGCGCACCAGTTCTTCGACAGCACTTTTGCCGGCACCCGACACCGCCTGATATGTCGAGACATTGATTCGATTGATGCCTGCTGCGTCATAAATCGGTTTTAGCGCAACGACCATTTGAATCGTCGAGCAATTCGGATTTGCAATGATGCCCGTTGTTTTGTAATCCGCAATCGTCTGCGGGTTTACTTCAGGTACGACCAACGGAATATTATCTTCGTAACGAAAGCGGGAAGTATTATCGATGACAACGCAACCGCATGCCGCTGCTTTGGGCGCGTACTCGTCCGACACAGATGCGCCGGCAGAGAAAAATCCGATTTGCACCTGCGAAAAATCGAAGTCCGCCAGGTTTTCGACATTCAGGCTCCGGTTGCCGAATTTAACATCTTTGCCGACTGAGCGTTCGCTGGCCAGTGCATGCACGGCGCCGATCGGAAATCTTCGCTCGGACAGTATCTCCAGCGTGCTTTCGCCGACCATACCCGTCGCACCGACGACTGCGATATCAAATGACTCCGGCATCTAGGTTCGATTGTCCTCTCAGCTTGACTCTAATGTGTGAACGGCACGCGAGTACGACGCATTACCTGGCTTTTTGCGTAATTACCGGCGTACCCGATTCGACGTCCGCGTTTTGTGCGCGATGTCTGAGGTAGTGGTCCATCAACACCAGCGCGATCATCGCCTCCGCAATCGGTGTCGCCCGCAGACCTACGCAGGGGTCATGCCTGCCCGTTGTTACGATTTCAGTGGCTTGGCCCTTTTTGTCGACGGTGGCACCGGGTACGGCAATGCTCGAAGTCGGCTTGAGCGCGATGCTGGCCAGCAGGTCCTGCCCGGACGAGATGCCACCTAGCGTGCCGCCGGCATCATTCTTATTAAAGCCGTCCGCCGACATCTCGTCGCGATGCTGACTGCCGCGTTGCGTCACGGCGGCGAAACCGGCGCCGAGTTCGACGCCTTTTACTGCATTAATGCTCATCAAGCCATGCGCAATGTCCGCTTCGAGCTTGTCGAATACAGGCTCTCCAAATCCAGGCGGAATGTTCGTCGCCAGCACGCTGATCCTGGCGCCTATCGAGTCACCCTCCTCGCGCAATTCGTCCATGAACTTCTCGAGCTCCGGAATTTTCTCCGGATCGGCGCAGAAAAACGGATTCTCATCGACAGTCGTCAGGTCTTTGGCCTCGAGCTTGATCGGTCCGAGCTGTGAGACGTAGCCCTTGATCTCGATCCCGAGCCGTTGCCGCAGGTACTTCCGGGCGATTGCCCCGGCGGCCACCCGCATGGTCGTTTCGCGGGCCGATGAGCGGCCGCCACCCCGATAGTCGCGGATGCCGTATTTCTGCTGATAGGTGTAGTCCGCGTGGCCCGGACGGAACTTGTCCTTGATGTCGCTGT
>JAPUKV010000215.1 GCA_027295475.1 Pseudomonadota bacterium | reverse complement strand
GTCCTGCTCATCGCTGGCCGGTAATTCTTCGGTCAGATGTTCGAGTGCGCTGAATGGATTGCCACATCCGCCGCAGCGCACCCGGCCACCCGCCTGCGCCAGTACTTTCGCGGTGACACGAAATCCAATGCTACATTCAGGGCATTCAGTAAACATGCCTTGGTCTCAGCTTCCTGTTCCCGACAGGCGGGCCCAATTGTCACGATAATCCGCTGCGGCAAACTCAATGCAGTGGCGATACGCGGCACTTACATCCGCAACCTGATCTGCGAGAATTCCAGAGAGTGCCAATCTTCCGCCAGATTTCAGGCGGTCGCAAACGAATGTTGCGTGGTCGATCAGCGTTCCAGCCAGAATGTTGGCAACGACGAAATCAAACTGATCGTCAAGCTGATCGATCTGCACGGTGCTCTCGAGCCTGTCATCGACTTCGTTGCTGAGTGCATTCTGCCGCGTTGCCGTTATCGCCTGCAAATCGATATCAACGGCGGAGACAGATTTTGCGCCCAGTTTCAGGGCGGCGATGGCAAGAATGCCGGAGCCACAGCCGAAGTCGAGCAGTGTTTTGCCAGCGATTTCGATCTTGTCGAGCCATTCCAGGCACAGCGCAGTCGTCGTATGCGTGCCGGTGCCGAATGCCAGCCCGGGGTCAAGCCGGACCACAACGGCATCGTCAGCGTCGACCGTGAAGCCCTCTGGCGACACCCAAAGCCGTGCACCAAATCGCATCGGGCCGAAATCCTTGAGCCACTGGCGTTCCCAGGCGCAATCCGCTAATGCTTCCACGTGATTATCTGGCAGCACGTCAATCGCCAGCGTCTGCTCGAGGTCGGTCCGCAGGCTTTCAAAATCGGCATCCGCAGTGAACAGTGCGGTCAGGCGCGTATCGCTCCACAGCGGCGTAGACCCGGGCAGAGGTTCAAGCACCGGGTCGTTCCCGGCGTCCGACAGCGTTACCGACTGCGCGCCGTGCCTGAGCAGGACTTCCTCAAGCAGAGCCGGTTCTATCGATTCGAGACTTATGACAAATTGACGCCATTCCATAGTTTATTTAGCTACAGTCCGAGCCGTTTTTCTAGGTAGTGGATATCAGTTCCGCCAGCCTGGAACGCAGAATGCTGGAAAATTTCCTGGTGCAGGGGCACGTTGGTCTTGATGCCCTCGATCACGATTTCGGTCAGTGCGTTTCGCATGCGCGCAATTGCGGTGGGTCGATCATTGCCGTGCGCCACTATCTTGCCAATCATCGAATCGTAAAAAGGCGGAACTTTGTAACCACTGTACACGTGGCTCTCGACCCGAATGCCAGGTCCGCCCGGTACGTGCCAGAGTGTTACCAGGCCAGGTGAGGGCATAAACGTTTTCGGATCTTCCGCATTGATCCGGCACTCGATGGCATGACCCCGAAGTTGTACCTCATCCTGTGTCATACCCAGTGTCTCGCCGCCCGCGATTCTCAGTTGCTCCCTGACGATATCGATACCGGTGATCATTTCGGTGACCGGGTGTTCGACCTGCAGCCGCGTGTTCATTTCGATGAAATAGAACTCGTCGTCCTGGTACAGGAACTCGAAGGTACCGGCACTTCGATATCCCATGTCCTTGCAAGCCTGCGCGCAACGATTGCCGATGAAACTCCGTTGCTTTTCAGTGATGCCAGGCGCGGGCGCCTCCTCAACCACTTTCTGGTGGCGGCGCTGCATGGAGCAGTCCCGTTCACCGAGGTGAATGGCATTACCGTGATTATCTGCCAGCACCTGGAATTCGATGTGTCGCGGTGTCTCGAGGAATTTCTCCATGTAAACGGTTTCGTCGCCGAAGGCAGCGCGGGCCTCCGCTTGCGTGATCGTGATTGCATTCGCCAGCGATGCTTCCGAATGCACGACCCGCATCCCACGGCCACCGCCACCCGCTGCGGCCTTGATGATGATCGGGTAGCCGATATCACGGGCGATCCGCAAGTTCTCATCGGCATCGTCACCCAATGGCCCATCTGAGCCCGGCACGGTCGGTACTCCCGCCGCTTTCATGCTCTGGATTGCCGCGACTTTGTCACCCATTTGCCGAATCACGTTCGCGGGAGGCCCGATAAAGACGAAGCCGCTCGACTCGACGCGCTCGGCGAAATCCGCGTTCTCGGACAGGAAGCCGTATCCCGGGTGAATCGCAACCGCGTCGGTCACCTCTGCGGCGCTGATGATCGCCGGCATATTGAGGTAACTTTCGGCTGACGCGGCGCCTCCGATGCAAACGGTCTCGTCTGCAAGCAGAACATGCTTCAGATTGTTGTCCACAGTCGAGTGTACTGCGACAGTCTTGATGCCCATTTCGCGGCAGGCCCGCAAAATACGCAGGGCGATTTCGCCGCGATTGGCAATGACGACCTTATCGAGCATTACAGATTTGTCCGATTACTCGGCGGTGCGCTGATCGATGACGAACAGTATCTGTCCGTACTCGACCGGATCACCGTTTTGCACACGTATTGATTTGATCGTCCCGGCAACCTCTGCCTCGATCTGGTTCATCATCTTCATCGCTTCAATGATGCACAGTGCGTCGCCGATGCTGACCCGATCGCCGACCTGCACAAATGGTGCGGAACCCGGTGAGGGGGCGTCGTAGAAAGTGCCGACCATCGGCGCCGGCACCACATGGCCGTCTTCCTCGGCTTCAGCTATGGCAAGCGCTGAGGGGGGTGCCGCGGCAGCTGCCGCTGCGGGCGTAGCCCCCACCGGTGCTATTGCCAGCGGTACGGGCGCTGCGATATTGCTACCGTAGCGGCTGATCTTTACGGAGTCCTCGCCCTCGCTGATTTCTATCTCGGCAATGCCGGATTCCTCCAGCAGTTCGATGAGTTTTTTTACTTTTCTGATGTCCATCATTTTTCCTCAGACAGTTGCCGGGATGCAGCAAGCAATGCGAGTTCGTAACCATAGGCGCCAAGGCCGAACAGGCAGCCCGCTGCGATGTCACTGAAAAAACTTTTGTGCCGAAATTCCTCGCGGGCAAATAC
>JAPUKV010000214.1 GCA_027295475.1 Pseudomonadota bacterium | reverse complement strand
CCGAGTTCCGTGATTTCATCGACCGACAGGTCCTTTTCAATGAAAGCCTCCAGAATCGGATCAAGAACATCATACGCGGGCAATGAATCACTATCCTTCTGGTTTGCTTTCAACTCCGCCGATGGCGGTCTTGTTATGACTCGTTCCGGAATAACCTGACTGACCGTATTCCGGTACCTCGCGAGTCGATACACAAGAGACTTGCTGCAATCTTTGATCGGCGCGAAACCACCGGCCATGTCACCGTACAGGGTCGCGTAGCCGACAGCCATTTCGCTCTTGTTACCTGTCGTCAGTAACATCATGCCGGTTTTGTTCGATATTGCCATCAGCAACATGCCCCGGCACCGGGCCTGAATATTTTCCTCGGTCGCATCTTGCTTGGCGCCCTCGAAGACTTTTGCAAGTTGCTTTACCGTCGCCTCATACATCGGTTCAATGGGAATGACATTGTATTGCACACCGAATGCGGCAGCCTCAGCCGCCGCATCCTCCTGGCTCATCGTCGATGTAAAACGAAAGGGCATCATGACCGTGCTTACCCGCTCCGGGCCGATGGCATCGCATGCGATCGCCAGGATCAACGCCGAATCGACGCCTCCGGACAGGCCGAGAATGACCCCCGGGAAACCGTTTTTCTCGATGTAATCCCGAGTGCCGGTCACCAGCGCTTTATATACGCTCTGTTCTGTAGACATCCGGGGTTCAACGTTGCCCGGTTCGGGAACTACACCCGCTGGGGTCGCTTTCATCACGACTCGGTGCAGCCCTTCCTCGAAGGGCTTTGCTCGAAACGCGATCTCACCATCTGCATCCATGACAAAAGATCCACCATCAAAGACGAGTTCGTCCTGCCCGCCAACCATATTCAAATACATGACCGGTAGCCTGGTCTCCTGCACACGCTGACGTACCACATCTTCACGTTTCGACCGAGACTCCAGTTCGTAGGGTGATCCATTGATGGCGATGATAAATTCCGCACCGGCCGCCTTGGCAGCAGCGGCGGGAGCCGGCCGCCAGACATCTTCACAAATATTGAGGCCGATACGAACACCATTCAGCGAAAAAACAGCGGCATCTTTGCCGGCCGTAAAGTACCGCTCTTCGTCAAATACCCGGTAATTCGGCAGCAGGTGCTTTCTGTAGCGCGCAAGTATCTTGCCGTCCTGAAAGACCGCACAGGCGTTATATATCTTATCGTTTGAATATTCCGGGAAGCCAACGAGAATTGCGGTTCCCTTGACAGACCTGCAAATTTCGTCGAGTGCCGCATCGACACGGCGGAGCAGGCCGGCATGAAACAACAGGTCCTCCGGCGGATATCCGCAGATGGCGAGTTCTGGAAAGACGACGAGATCCGCCTGCAACTCATCGCGTGCGCGCGTTACATAGTCCAGAATCTTTTTGGTATTACCGGTGACATCGCCGACGAAAAGATTGAGCTGGGCCAATGCGATATAGACGGATTTGTTCATTGCGTTATCAGGCAATGTGAGCAGATACGAGCAGCCTCGGGCTGCACACGTCCGTCAGTTGCCAAGTAATTCCATCATTGTACTGCCAAGCTCGGCCGGCGACCGGACTGTGGTGGCGCCTGCTGCATCGAGTGCCTTGAACTTGTCCTCGGCCGAACCCTTGCCGCCCGCAATGATTGCGCCTGCATGTCCCATCCGTTTGCCCGGCGGCGCCGTCACGCCGGCAATATACGCAACAACGGGCTTGCTGAATTCCGATTTTATGTATTCGGCGGCCGCTTCCTCGTCCGTACCGCCGATCTCACCCACCATGATCACGCCTTCCGTCTCGGGATCTGCCTGAAACAGCGCCAGGCAGTCTAGAAAATCCATGCCGCGAACTGGATCGCCCCCGATGCCGATGCAGGTACTTTGGCCCAGGCCATTCTGAGACGTCTGATAGACCGCTTCATACGTCAATGTGCCGGATCGGGACACGACACCGACCTTGCCCTTCTTATGAATGAAACCAGGCATGATACCGATCTTGCATTCCTCCGGTGTAATGATGCCCGGACAGTTGGGGCCGATAAGACGGCTTTCGCTTCCCTTTAGAGCCGATTTCACCTGCACCATGTCGAGGACCGGAATGCCCTCGGTAATACAGACAATCAACTTCAGGCCGGCTTCGGCAGCCTCGATGATCGCGCCCGCAGCAAACGGAGCCGGCACGTAGATCATGCTGACCTCGGCGCCAGTGTCGGCAACTGCTTCCTTCATTGTGTTGAATACCGGCACGCCGAGATGCTCCTGCCCGCCGCGCCCCGGCGTAACACCGGCGACCACCTTGGTCCCGTACTCCATGCATTGTTCAGTGTGAAATGAACCCTGATTGCCCGTGATGCCTTGACAGATAACCTGGGTTTCCTTATCGACGAGTATGCTCATTTTGTTTGCTTTCTCACGCAGTTGCAGCGACAACTTTTTGTGCCGCATCCGTAAGATCATCGGCGGTAATGATGTCCAGGCCGCTGGCTGCCAACAACTGGCGTCCTCTTATGACATTCGTGCCCTCGAGACGGACCACGACGGGAACGCTGATACCAACATCTCTGACCGCGACGATGATTCCTTCGGCGATCAGGTCGCAGCGTACAATGCCACCAAAAATATTGACGAGGATTGCCGCAACTTTGTCATTGGAGAGTATGATTTTGAATGCCTCGGCAACCCGCTCGCTCGTGGCACCACCGCCGACATCAAGAAAGTTCGCTGGTTCACCGCCGTGAAGCTTGATGAGGTCCATTGTTGCCATCGCGAGCCCGGCGCCATTAACCATGCAGGCGATATCCCCGTCCAGTGACACATAATTCAGATCGTGTTCGGCCGCCTCGCGCTCGTGTTCGTCTTCCTGAGATGTATCGCGAAGTTTGACGAGGCGCTCCTGCCTGAACAATGCATTTCCCTCGATGTTGATTTTGGCGTCCAGAGCAATGACATCGCCGCTCTTGGTAACAATTAACGGATTGACTTCCACCAGACTCGCGTCGCATTCGACAAAGAGCTTGTACAAGCGAACAATCAGATCCGCAAACTGTTCGCTTTGCTTACCTTTGAGGCCGAGACCGGTAGATAACTCTGCAGTCTGGGAATCCTGAACACCGGCATCCGGATCGATGGCGACCGTGAATATTTGTTCGGGCGTATCGGCCGCCACTTGCTCGATGTCCATCCCGCCGGCCGCAGAAGCAATGAAGGACACCTGGCTCAGTTCGCGATCTATCAGCATGCTGAGATAAAGCTCGCGGGCAATGTCCGAACCTTCCTCGACATAAACGACGTTCACCGGCAGGCCTTCCGGGCCCGACTGGTGCGTAACGAGTTGCCGGCCGAGCATATCTCCGGCGTGCTGCCCGACCTCTTCGATCGACCGGCACAGCTTCACGCCGCCCGCTTTGCCCCGCCCACCGGCATGCACCTGAGCTTTGACGACCCAAAGATCGCCACCGAGTTTGCGGGCCGCGTCCTCCGCTTCCTGCGGTGACCTCGCCGGATATCCCTTCGGTACCGGAACACCATATTCGGCAAACAATTCCTTTGATTGATATTCGTGGAGATTCATTGTTCTTGTTCGTCTTCCTTCAGGGCCGCCGATCCGTGCCTGCCGCCGGTCGGCGAACCGGCGGAAAATCCGCCGTATTCTGTAGCAAAGCGCTCACAGACGCAAAAACCATAATCAAAGGGGACGAACCCTGTCTTTGGGAGACGCTCCGAGAGAACCGTTATCGATTTAGAAACAATGGATCAGGACATGGGGTCGAACCGCTAAGCGACCTTGCGGTTCGACCCCATTTCTATTTTTGAACCCGGTCCGTCGCTATTTTCCCAACGATTCCACTACAATCGGCACGTTCACCGAGACGAGCGCTCATTAATCCTCATGGAACAAGAAGTTACGGCAAAGAAGGGAACAGCTGCGTGGGTAAGCCGTGAGCTGCGTCCTGCCGAAGAACCGGACCTGACCTGGCGGATTCTCAGCACCCTGAACGTTTCTCGCCTGCTGGTCGCCGTTATGCTGCTCGGCGTGTTTTTTGCCGGCGGTGACCCGCGACTTTTCGGTGACCGGTACCCGGCACTTTTCTCTGCGACGGCAGCCGGTTATCTCGTTTTTTCCGTAGTTTCAGGACTGGCGATACGGCAGCGGTGGGTCTCAGCAGGACTGCAGGCATTGGCGCAGATAACGGTCGATATTGTCGCGATCGTGGTCCTGATGCATGCAAGCGGCGGCATCACCAGCGGCCTCGGGGGGCTGCTGGTCGTCTTTCTCGGTGCCGGCAGCCTGGTATTGCCGCTGCAGGCGCCGGTGATATTCGCGGCACTCGCGGCACTGGCAGTGCTCGGCGAGCAGTTTTTCTCACAGCTGGCCGGCGTCAGCGATACAGGGAACTTCCCGGCCGCCGGTATTCTCGGGGCGATCATTTTCGCCATAGCCACGGCGGTACGCCCGCTCGCCCGGCGGATCCAGATGAGTGAGGCACTCGCCCGGCAGCGCGGCGTCGATCTCGCCAACCTTTCCGAACTGAACGAGTACATCGTCCAGCATCTTCGTGAGAGCATTGTCGTCGTCGATGCCGACAACGACATCCGTCTGATCAACGCATCGGCGGCCCAGCTCCTCGGTGCGCCGGAGCACTGTCACGGTATGCCTTTGCACAAAGCATCCGAGGACCTCGCGGCGTACGTCACCGACTGGCGAAGTGATCATTCCCGCAAGTCACATACCGAATTCACGATGAACGCGGCCGATGACAGCGCAAGGCTTACTGCCCATATCGCACCGCTCGATAAAAGCGACGAACGGTTTGGACCGATCCTGATTTTCCTGGAAGACGCCAGCATCATGAATGCGCGCGTCCAGCAGTCAAAGCTTGCCTCGCTGGGCCGGTTGAGCGCGAGCATCGCGCACGAAATCCGCAATCCGGTCGGGGCGATGAGCCACGCCGGACAGCTGCTGGCCGAGTCCGATGCGCTGACAGATGACGAAAAACGCCTGACCGAGATAATCCAGACACACGCCGAGCATGTCAGTCGTATCATAGATAATGTGTTGCAACTGTCGCGGCGGGAATCGAGCCGCCCGGAGCGATTTCAGCTCGAGTCCTGGCTTGGCGATTTCGCTCAGGAATTCATGCGAACGCAGGAACTGCAGGCTGGTGAGTTCGCCGTCGCCAAAGTCGCAGAAAACCTCGAAGTGAGGATGGACCCGAGCCACTTGCGCCAGGTGCTCTGGAATCTTTGCGATAACGCAGTCAAATACGCCAGCAAAACGGACGGCATCCTGGTCGAATTGCAGGCCGGGCGCATGCAGCGCAGCGGTCGGCCCTATCTCGAAGTTCTTGACCAGGGTCACGGTGTTGACCCCACAAATGTCGATAAGATCTTCGAACCATTTTATACCGACCGAAGTGGCGGTACCGGGCTTGGCCTCTACATATCGCGGGAATTGTGCGAGCTTAATCGGGCGACGCTTGTGTACCAGGGCAGAGTACACGGCGGCAGCATATTCAGGATAGTATTTGCCGATCCCGATCGTTGGGAATCGCTGGATAGTTCATGACCAGACCTCTAGCACTCGTAATTGATGATGAGCCGGACATTTGTGAGCTCCTGAATCTCACTCTGGACCGCATGGACATCGATACCGAGACGGCTACCGACGTCAGGTCAGCCAAAGAGAAGTTCACGAAACACAAGTTTGATCTCTGCCTGACGGATATGCGGCTACCAGACGGTAACGGCCTCGAACTCGTCGAATGGATGCAGACCAACGCAAGCGGCGTGCCAGTTGCCGTTATTACGGCACACGGCAACATCGAGACGGCTGTGCAGGCCCTGAAGCTCGGCGCCTTCGATTTCATTTCGAAGCCGCTGGACCTGCAGAATCTCAGGAACATTGTGCGGAGTGCACTGAAGCTTGGAGAAGCGAGCTCGGATGCCGGATCGCGCCTCCTGGGCGATTCCCCGACCATGCAGCAGTTGCGCGAGATGGTGGCCAAAGTGGCACGCAGCCAGGCTCCCGTCCACATTTCAGGAGAATCCGGCACCGGCAAGGAGCTCGTGGCCCGGCTTATTCACGAGAGCGGCCCCCGGAAAGACGGGCCGTTCGTCCCCGTCAACTGCGGGGCAATTCCGACCGAGTTGATGGAAAG
>JAPUKV010000213.1 GCA_027295475.1 Pseudomonadota bacterium | reverse complement strand
TCTCTGGCACGTTGCAGAAGCTCATCGGGGACGTCGGCCGTGTCGCCATAAGTACCCATGTCATCGATCAGCACCTGGCATCCGCTGGTCGTTCCACGCAACAGCACCACAGACTGATTCTTACGACGCGCCGCGACCAGTTTCTCGAGCATTTCGCGTTTCATTCGACCGGTTCCACCAGAATCTGGATCTGGCCGCCGCAGGCCAGTCCAACCTGCCAGGCTTCGTCGTCAGTGACACCAAACTCCAGCATCTGTTGCCTGCCGTCGCGGATGACTTCCATCGCGGCGCGGATGACTTCTCCCTCGACACAACCGCCGGAGACCGATCCTTCAAAAGAGCCATCATCGGCGATCACGAGATTGCTGCCTGCAGGCCGGGGTGACGAACCCCAGGTCTGAACGACCGTGGCCAACGCGACGGATTTTCCCGATTGGCGCCACTCCAGCGCCAGCTCCACCACATCCTGTGGATCACGATCGGTAACGCCTGCCTGAGTCATGTGTTGTTCTCCACTGCGGGCCCGGACATCAGGTGTCTGCGGCTGTCTTCAACCATCCGTCAGTACCACTATCGATCAGGATTACTTCGGCATCGTTACTGTAGAGTTGCTCCACAAGGGCGTGCCGCCGCTCGAGTACCGCGCGTTGATTAACGTAACCCTTGTCGGTGATTTCGCCGGCATCGATGTCGAGGGCTTCAGTCAAAAACAGAATCCGGGCGATGCGTGTGCTGGAGGCCGGGTTCCGGGAATTGTGAGCGGCCAGGTCATCGCGCAATGTCTGCCTGACCTTTATGTGGCCCAACAGGTCCGGTAAGGAAGCGTCGGCGCTGAGGCCGGCTATCTTCGCCATTCCTGCAACATTCGGAATAATCAGCAGGCCGATGTCGTCGCGATCGTGACCCGTGACCACGGCATCCTGAATGAGCGCGGTGCACGCGGAAATTGCGGCGACCCTGACCATGCCGGTGCTGACCCATGAGCCGGTCAATAACTTGAAGTCTTCGGCGACACGACCGTCAAACAAGATCCCCTGTGAGGGGTCGTCCGGATCGGCAAACTTACCGGCATCGCCGGTCCTGTAGAAGCCATCTTCGTCAAAGGCTTCGTGAGTCAGATCATCACGCCTGAAATATCCTGGCGTAATGTTGGGTCCGCGCAAGCGCAGTTCCAGCTTGCCGGCACTCGGTAGCATCTTGAGTTCGGTTCCCGGCACTGGCAGGCCGATCACGCCGGCGCGGGCAATGGGAAAGTGAACGCCTGTGGCGAGCGGCGCGGATTCAGTCAGGCCCCAGGCGGAGGTCATGGCGATCTTCTTACCAAGTGCCGCCATCGACAGATTCTCGAATCGCTCCCAGAGGTCCTGCGGCAGCGCCGCAGCTGCATAAAATATTGTGTCGAGGTTCGAAAAAAAGTGATCACGAAATTCTGCATCCTGCTCCAGGTATGGCGCCAACATCTGAAAGCCGCGGGGGACGTTGAAATAAATGGTCGGCGCAATCTCGCGCAGGTTATCTACCGTGGCTTGAAACATCCCCGGTGCCGGTTTGCCAGCATCTATATGCAGTGTCCCGCCGTTTCGCAAAATCAAGTTGAAATTATGGTTGCCACCGAAAGTGTGATTCCAGGGCAGCCAATCGACCAGTATCGGCGGGCGACGAGTAATGAACGGCCAGATTTGAGTGATTGCCTGCTGGTTGGAACACATCATCCGCTGCGTATTGATGACTCCCTTCGGCATTCCGGTTGATCCGGAGGTAAACAGGATTTTCGCGACTGTGTCCGGACCCACCCGGGAGAATGCCGCATCGATGGCAGAAGTCGGTTTTGTTGCCAGCAGTTCGTCTATCGGCACCGCCTCGATGCCGGCCGGAACACCCTCCTTCACTACAAGCGTAACGCCATCGAGATCCAGTGCCATCAGCGCATCGTTAAACAGTTCGCCATTGGAGGCATACACGAGCTTCGGCCTGACCAGGTCAAAAACGTGCCTGAGCTTGCCGAAATCGCGCGACATCAACGAGTAGGCCGGAGAAACAGGCGACACGGGAATGCCCGTGAACATCGCCGCCAGTTGCAGCAGACCATTCTCGATGCTGTTATCAGAGAGAATCATGACCGGGCGGTCTTCGCTCACGCCACGGGCCAATAGCGCCTGTGCCAGCCCGCGAACGGACGCCAGAGCTTCGCCGTAGGTAACGCTTCGCCAGTCACCCGTTACCGAACGTTCTGCAAGAAATGTCCGCTCCGGCGCCTGTTCCGCCCAATCGACCAGGTACGAGCAGATGTTCGCGGCATAGGATTCGAGTTTCAATGGCGAGCGCAGAATGAGGCCGCCTCCTGGCAGGTGTTCAACATCGACCCGCGCAGGCGCGAATTCCGGTGTTGCTCGCCCCGCCATTCTGTTCAGCCGATCTCGGCCGCTACGTCGCGCATTGCGGCGTCGGCGCGTTCGATCGCCTCGGCAACGTGGTCTTCCCCGATAACCGTAGACAACGCAATCATGCCCCGAGACGCAATGAACAATCCGTGATTGATGCACGCGAGATGAAACCGGTCTATCGCCTCCTCGTCGTCACGGACAACAGACGACTCGGGAACCGATTCGCTGAAATAGATGTTCAGGCAGGAGCCATAGTGGTTTGTCGCCAAAGGCAGGCCATGCTTCTTTGCCAGATCGGCGAGCCCCGACTGCAGCGCTTCGCGCAGCTTGTTCATTCGCTCGATGCGCTCCGCGGTCAGCTCGCGCAATGATATTTCTCCCGCAACCATCGTCACCGGGTTCGCGTTGAACGTGCCGGTGTGAAAGACTTTCATATCGTCGGGATCAAATATTCGCAGTATGTCTGCGTGGCCGCCCACTGCACCGACGGGAAACCCGCCGCCAATGATCTTGCCCAGCATCGTCAGGTCCGGCTCAATATCAATACCGGCCTGACATCCACCCATGGCGAATCGCAGCGTGAGCACTTCGTCGAGCACGAACAGTGCGCCAGCCTCATGTGCTGAATTCCTGACCCCGTGAAGAAATTTTACCTCGCCCTCGAGAATGCCGCCTGACCCCAGCACTGGCTCGAGAAAAACTGCTGCGATGTCGTCACCGTGCTCGTCAAGCACGGCCTCGAAATCCGCCAGGTCATTGTAGCTTGCCAGATGCGTAAGCGGCCCCTCGTTGCCGAAGGAACCGATTTCAAACTCGAGCAGCGAACCATGATAGCCATAGCGTGCCATCAACAATTTCGTTCTGCCGGTAATTATCCGGGCGATGGTGAAAGCGAGAGCGCCGGCTTCGGATCCGGAATTGGTGAAGCGAACCTGTTCGATGGAAGGCACACGATCGACGATCAGTGCGGCGAGACGGCACTGCGGTTCGTTGGCGGCAGCCCAGCCGGTCCCGTCGCCGATCTGCTTTCGCACTGCCTCGACAATGGGCGGATAAGCGTGTCCGTGGACCATCGCCGTATAGTTGTTGATCAGATCAAGGTACTGGTGGCCGTCGACATCCCAGAAGTACGCGCCTTCACCACGCTTGATCGTCAGGGGATAGGGCTTCCAGAACGCAGCCTGACGCGAGGTGCCACCTGGCATGAGTTCGCACGCGCGTGCGTAGTGACCGGCGCTGGATCGGGTACGCTCAAGATAGGCTGCATGAATCGCAGATGTCATGTCAGACACTTTACCAGTTGTAGGCTTTGACCTCCTGCGGTACTGCTTTAAGAAACTCGCCACTGGCAAACATCGCCGCAAGCGTCTCAAGGTGATCAGTGAGGGGCTCGTCGTGATCAAGATAAGGCACGTGTTCGCGTACCATGTCATACAGCGCGCGGGTCGCCGCACTGAGTTGATCGACGCCGCGAAGATCTGCCGCCTGGCAAGTGCAAATCAACTCATACGCGAGGATATGACGAGTATTATCCAGGATATCCCGTGTCCGCCGGGCCGCATTCATCCCGAAACTGACATGATCCTGAAAATCACCGGTCGACGGCAGAGTCTGAATGGACATCGGCATGCACATCTGGCGATTCTCGGCAGTCAGTGAGGTCGCCAGGAACTGGCCACCCATAAGCCCCATGCGTACTCCGGCGTTCTCCTTGACCAGGAACGGCGGCAGGCTTCCGTTGAGACTCGGATGGAGCAGGCGGTTGTTGCGGCGATCCGATAGATTGCACATATTCACCAGCACGATTGCCAGCTGGTCCATGGCATTGGCGATGTACTGGCCATGAAAGTTTGCGTTGTGCACTGCTTCGCCGTCCTCGACGACAACCAGGGGATTGTCGTTCGATGAGTTGATTTCGATCTCGACGGTTTGTTGCACGAACACCGTGGTGTCTACCACCGGTCCAAGGATCTGTGGTGTCGCACGGATTGAATAGACGTCTTCGATCTGTTGGTCGAGACCAATGGGTTCATCGGTGGCAAGATCTCTCAGCCATTTTTCTGTTTCCTCGTCCTGAACGATCATCTTGCTGTCGGCGAGCGTGTCGTAAATGCACTCCGCAATCTGTCTTTGCCCCACATGCGGTTTTTGCCGGTGCGCCGCCGGGTGAAATGGCATGATTTTGGCCTTGTGCACTTCCAGACTCATACAAGTCGCCAGTGTGTAGGCCTTGATCAGGCTCTTGCTTTCCGCAACAAGGCAGGCGGCGATGGCGGTCATCACCGACGTGCCATTGATAAGCGCGAGGCCTTCCTTGTAACTGAGTTTCATCGGTTCTATGCCGGCTTTCTCCATTGCCTCTGCGCCGGGCATGACTTCACCATCGAATTTCGCGCGCCACTGACCTGTGCCGACGAGGCCAATACACGCCAGCGGCCCGAGGTCACCGCTGGCGCCAAGTGAGCCTTTTTCGGGAATGCACGGCAAAACGCCACGGTTGTACATGGCGACATACTTATCGAGATTCTCTATCGAGATGGCCGAGTAACCGCGACCCAGTGAGTTTATTCGGGCGAGCATCGAAGCGCGCACATAGTGGTCGTCAAGATGCGGACCGACGTTGGTTTGGACCGAACGCATGATGTTGTTCTGCGTCTCTTCGGCATGAGACGGCGGGACCAACCAGTTAACGAACCCGCCGACACTCGTCGTTACGCCATAAATGACCCGGCCGGCATCGACGAATTCCTCAAGTAATTTACGTGAGGCGATCACACGCTTGCGAATCTCGGGCGTAAGCTCAATTCGGGTCGTGGGATCGCGTGCGACGTCCAACAGCGAATCGACGGTCAGGCTCGCTCCATCGGGAATGATGGTCGAGGCGGCTCGGCTGGCGGTATCTGGAAGCATGGCTGGTCTCGGCGCAATTAAGTCATTGATAAGAAGCAGCTTACGCCGATTTTCCCGCAAAATTCTTTCTTTTTTTTCGATTTATCGGCTAAAATCGGAAGAACCTTTCTTTAACTATCTATTTTACGACAGGATTGTTCCGAATGACAACACCATCACAGACCGAAGCGGTGCCGCTGGATCACTACGAGCGCAGCATATTGAAGGCCCTCCAGGCAGACGGCCGGCTGACCAACCAGGACCTGGCCCGACAGGTCGGGCTGTCGCCGTCAGCCTGCTGGCGGCGGGTAAAGGGGCTCGAGGAAGCCGGTGTTATTCTGCGCTACACGGCCGTTCTGGATTCCAAAAAAGTCGGCATCGGCGAAACTGTGTTCGCGCATGTTTCCATGGCGCGCCACTCCAAGGCCTCCAGCGACGAATTTGCCGATTTGATGCGGCAGCAACCGGAAGTCATGGAGTGTTTTTTCACAACCGGCTCTGCAGATATCATGCTGCGTGTGGCCATATCGAGTGTCGCAGCCTATGACCGTTTTCTGGAAAACGTTATATTCAACGCCCCGGGTGTCTCCCAGGTTCACTCCGATTTCGCATTAAGGCAGATCAAGTTCGAGACAGCGTTGCCGCTCTGACGGCGAGGGTTTGACCTTAGTTAACGGTGAAACCTCAGGCGAAACCGGCACTGTCATCTGTTACGGTAGGAGTGGAGTAACATCCGAAACCTGATCGACTTTTTTGAACAGGCCCAGATCCTTGGCGGCGCAAAAAAACAAAACAAGTAGACGGGCGGGCAAGAAAACCGGCAAAAAGCCAGCTCCTGCATCATCACGTGGCCAACAGCGGAAGGTCAAAATTCTTGCTGCTGCGACGAAGCTGTTCTTGAAAGTGGGCTACGGTGAGACGTCGATCGATGCCATCGTGCAAAAATCGGGCGGTTCCAAGGCAACTCTGTACAGTTTTTTCCCAACAAAAGCGGATTTGTTCCGTGCCGTTGTCGACTCGATCGTCACGAGCCATGAGGGTGCTGAACTCAAGTCGCTGGACGATGTTCGTGACACTCTGGTGAATTTTGCCGAGCATCGCTTGCGGGTTGTGTTTTCCCGCAAGCACCTCGCGCTGATG
>JAPUKV010000212.1 GCA_027295475.1 Pseudomonadota bacterium | reverse complement strand
AGGGGCGTTCGCGGCTTGTCCATCATTTTCCAGTCCGGATGAAACGCCGTGAAGTGTAGTGGCACATCGGGCCCCAGGTTCTCCATGATCCTTTGCGTCATTTCTTCGATCTCGGCTTCAGAATCATTCTCGCCGGGAATCAGGAGATTGGTAAGTTCGAACCAGACATCGGTTTCGTCTTTCAAATACCTGATGGTCTCGAGGACGGGTTCCAGGTGACCGCCACAGACTTTCCAGTAAAAACGCTCGGTGAAGGCTTTGAGGTCAACATTGGCGGCATCCATGTGCTGGTAGAACTCCACTCTGGGCTCTTCGCAAATGTAGCCGGCTGTCACGGCAACAGTCTTGAGGCCTCGCGCATGACAGGCTCTGGCAACGTCGATGGCGTACTCGAGAAAGATGACGGGATCGTTGTAGGTAAAAGCAACGCTGCGACACCCTGTTTCGATGGCGGCTTCTGCAATCATTTCCGGTGAGGCACTGTCCTGCAACCTGTCGAGCTCTCTTGATTTGGAGATATCCCAGTTCTGACAGAACTTGCAGGCCAGGTTGCAGCCGGCGGTGCCGAAAGAGAGCACGGGTGTACCGGGCAGAAAGTGATCCAGCGGTTTTTTTTCGATCGGGTCTACACAGAAGCCGCTGGAGCGGCCATAAGTAGTCAGGACGATTTCATCGTTATGGCGAGCACGGACGAAGCACAGACCGCGCTGACCCTCGCGTAACTTGCAAAACCTGGGACAAACATCGCACTGTAGCCGGCCATCGTCGATCCTGTGCCAGTAGCGCCCGGGAACGCTGCCTGCAAAATCGGTCTCTCTCAAGCTATGGGCCCTGCTCGCACTCATTGGTTCAACCCAGTGGATGGAGTTAGGGTAGCTAAGGGGACTAAACTAGGCAATACGAGGAAACCAAATCATGGCCGTTATCCGGGAAGCCGCAGTTGCCGGTCAGTTCTACCCCGGCAGCGCAGGTGAACTAAGCACCACCATCGAGCAATACCTCGATGAGGCCCCGGCCGCGACAGGACCCCGGCCCAAAGCACTGATCGTGCCACACGCCGGCTATATCTACTCCGGCCCTGTCGCCGCGTCGGCCTACGTCAGGCTCAGGCCTTACCGGGACCAGATCTCCCGGGTGATCCTGCTGGGCCCCTGCCACCGGGTGCCGGTCCGTGGCCTGGCTTTGAGCGGCGCCGATGTGTTCAGAACGCCGTTGGGTGACGTGCCACTGGACAAGAAAGCGATTGCCGGCCTGGACTTGCCCTCGGTCAAAGTCTTCGATGACACGCATACTTTCGAGCACAGCCTCGAGGTGCACTTGCCCTTTCTGCAGACCTTGCTGAATGAATTCATGCTGGTGCCGTTGGTGGTGGGAGATGCCGCGGCGGAAGCGGTTGCCGAAGTGCTCGAGGCGCTTTGGGGCGGGCCGGAGACGCTGATCGTTATCAGCTCCGATCTCAGCCACTACCTGGATTACGACACAGCCAAAAAGCGTGACCAGGCGACCTGCCAGGCGATCGAACACTTCGATGCAAAAAGCATTGGTCCTGACGACGCCTGTGGCTGTCACCCGATCGGCGGCCTGCTTGCACTGGCCAAAGACCATGGCATGACGGTAGAGACCCTCGATCTCAGAAACTCTGCCGACACTGCAGGGCTCATGGCCCAGGTCGTAGGCTATGGCTCATGGATATTTATGGAATAAATTGCCTTACCCAGGGTCTATAATTAGGGGTATGAAATATTTGCAGTGTGCGTTGGAGAGAGTGACATGACTGAGACTAAGATCGGCACAGTGACCCACTACTACAACCACTTACATGTGGCCGGTGTTTCCATCACCGATGGTGAACTGCGCAAGGGTGACACCATTCACATTGCGGGCCACACCTCAGACTTCGAGCAGAAAGTCGAATCGATGCAGATCGACCATGAGACGGTGGAAGTCGCCAAGCCGGGCGACCAGATCGGGCTTACGGTGATCGAGCATGCCAGGGAACACGATACCGTCTACATGGTGAGCTGAGCCGCGGCAATAGACGATGCGGCTTTATCTCGTTCAGCACGGCGATGCCGTATCGAAGGACGTCGACCCTGACCGCCCCTTAAGTGATCAGGGGCGAGCCGATATAAAGCGCCTGGCAGCGTGGCTCTCAGGCCAGAACGCCCAGGTCGCGCAAATCTTGCACAGCGGCAAGAGTCGGACAATTGAGACCGCAGAGTTACTCCGACCATTGCTTGAATTCCCCGATCAGATTTTTAAAGGGCAGGGCCTGGCGCCCAATGACTCGCCCGAAGCTTTTCTTCGACAGTTGAAAGACCCCAAGAAAGACACGCTCATCGCCGGCCACATGCCGTTCGTGGCGCGCACGGTGTCACAGGCATTGACAGGCGCACCGGATCGGCAACTGGTGGAGTTTCTCCCGGGAAGTGTCGCCGGCATCGAACGCAGCGACCGTGCAACCTGGCATCTTTTCATGTTCGCTCGACCCGAGTTCCTGCATAGAGGTGGAATATCGCAAGCCGTCTATTAGCACTCCTGCTCTCTTCCTAAGCTGCTCGCGAGTGCGGATACAGTTTGTTTACGAACGGAATCAGGGCGAATGTCAGTGTCTGGCTGTAGATAAATTCGCGGGTGTAACGCCCGTCAGTGAGCAATCCGAAGGCCCCGCCCCGCTGCTTGCTATTGCTTGTGGAGAAAACGCGGTCGTTCGCTTTGCCAAGCTCCAGCCCATCGTCGACCAGTTCCTTCACCGCGGGGGGCAATGGCAGGGTTACACTTCTTGCTTCACCGGTATTACCGTTACGACCTCGTACCACCATCCATGCGAACGCCATGAGTTGATCGCCGATACACTCTATGCCGCCCTCCAGGCCAACCCAAAAATCTGCATCGGGTAGCATACATTGTGCTTCGCCGACCCGGTTTCTTGCACCCCGGCGTGTCTCTTCATCGCTATCTGGCTGCTCACTCACACCTGATGCAACATCGACGGAAATCAGTTCAAGAGTAGCCGTGGGAAATTGACATGAGAATGCTTGTCTCACGGCGTCAATTTTTACAGGGTTACGTGATGCCACAACAATATCCATTGATGCTTTCACTCCATAGTCGAGTGCCGGGTTAACAACAAAACTAAATGTTGCCGGACTTTTATTTGCTCTGTGGCAGCCGTTAGCTGCTGCTGTCTTCTGCCAGGATATCCTGGATTTCAGCGGCGAAGCTGCGCCTGGCGCCTGCCACTTTGAGCGCTTTCCACGTGGGTGCCAGTCGTCTCACTCTCTCTCTGAATGAGTCCCGATAGTATTCTTCATCGATAAAGCCCTGCTGATACTGAAAGAACATATTATCCCAGTGCGTTTCCTGTGCAATTTGCCATAAACGAAATCGCTGGCGCTCCACTTTTGAAAGATGTTCGAGGGCGCCGATATCCTCGGGATATCCAGCACCGGTCAGTTTGGAGATGATCGGCCCGATATGTTCCGAATCGGCGGCACGCACCAGCATCATCTGCAGCGCATCCGATCTCATTTGATAGGTCTGGGCCAGAGCGAGTTTCTTGCTTTCGCCCATGGATCGGGTGTTCTGCCGAATTTGCACTGACAGGTATACCAGTGTAGCCAGCACGGCGATCGATCCCAGGAATTCGCCAAGGGCCCCCAGTTCCATAATAGTCATGACTTCACCCCCTTACGATGCGCAATCAGAACAGATCAGTATTCTGACGCAGGAATTGTCTCCTCGCGACCCCACCGCAGACATTTTTATTGTGCTTCGGGTCATCCGGGACCTTCCGAAAACGAATATTGCTGCTCCCTGACAGCGGCTGGACTTTGAGCCGGAATTTCGCTGTGAGATGGGCCGTGACGGGGCATTTCTGCCCATTTGGTGCTATCGTTCTTTCGGCATCGGGAGAGCAAGAACAGTATGTCGAGTCTCTTTAACGAATTGAAGCGGCGCAACGTTTTCCGCGTTGCGCTCGTCTATATCGTCGCCGCCTGGCTACTTCTTCAGGTAGCCGACGTCGTCCTTAATAATATTGAGTCACCGAACTGGGTGTTTCAAACCATCCTGCTGCTGGTGACGCTCGGTTTTCCGTTTGCCGTGATATTCGCCTGGGCCTTCGAGCTCACACCGGAGGGCCTGAAAAAAGAAAAGGACGTCGATCGCTCGCAGTCCATAACTCAAGTTACCGGGCGCAAACTGGATTTCACCATTATCGCCGTATTGGTGCTGGCACTCGGTTACTTTGCTTACGACAAATTTAGAATCGATTCGGGGCAGGGAGAGACGCTGGCAACGGCGAGCACTCAGGCTGAAGAGTCCAGCGAGACCGATACGCCGGAAATGTCGATCGCAGTGCTGCCGTTCGTCAACATGAGTTCGGATCCCGAACAGGAGTTTTTCTCGGATGGCATCTCGGAAGAACTCCTGAATATGCTGGCACAGTTTCCCGGCCTGCGGGTGGCGGCACGTACGTCATCGTTTCAATTCAAGGGCACGAATCAGGATATCGCCAAAATTGCGGACACTTTGAATGTTGCGCACATTCTCGAGGGCAGCGTACGGAAGTCCGGCACCAAACTCAGGATCACGGCGCAGCTCATCAAGGCGGCTGATGGCTTTCATCTATGGTCGCACAGCTATGACCGTGAGCTAGACGATATTTTTGCCGTGCAGGACGAGATTGCCA
>JAPUKV010000211.1 GCA_027295475.1 Pseudomonadota bacterium | reverse complement strand
TTTTGCCGTTCGCCGCCTGCTCAGGCGAATCAGGACATTCGGTTTCCATCTGGTCACGCTGGACGTAAGACAGGATGCGCTCGTTCACCGTCAGGTGGTCGGTGAGTGTCTGGGCGAAGCCGACTGGCTCGACTGGAGCCCACAGGAGCGGCTCAGTCGTATTGAGACAGCATTGAAAACCAAGGAATCCCCTGTCAACGCCCAGGGGGTACAGGCGCGCAAAACCCTCGCAGTTTTTCAGGCTATTGCTTCTTGCCGTCGCAAGTATGGTAAACACGCGATCGGTCCATTCATCATCAGCATGACGCAGGGCGCGGATGACATTTTGTCAGTATTGTTGCTGGCTTTCTGGGGACAACTACACAACCGCCGAGAGGAGATACCGCTCGATATAACGCCATTGCTGGAAACCGTCGACGACCTGGCAAAAGGCCCACAGATACTGGACGACCTGCTCGCAAACGACATCTACCGTGAGCACCTCAGGTTTCGCAAAGACCGGCAGATGGTGATGATCGGCTATTCCGACAGCAATAAGGACGGTGGCCTGGCGTCGGCGCGCTGGGCCCTGCAAAACGCACAGGTGGCGTTAGCGGCGTCCGCATCAGAAAAGGACATCGAACTTACCCTGTTCCACGGACGTGGCGGCTCTATCAGCCGCGGCGGCAGCAAGACGCATGCGGCCGTTCTCGGCGCCCCGCCCGGCACGGTCAACGGCCGCCTCCGCGTCACCGAGCAGGGCGAGATTATCAACGAAAAGTACGGCCTGCGGGGCATCGCTCTGCGCACCCTGGAGCAGGCCGCCGGCTCGGTGGCACTGGCCACGGCCATGCCGCAACACCGCGGCAACGACATGCCCGAGTGGCACGCGATGATGGATGTCATCGCGCGTGAAAGCCGTCGCGCTTATCGCGACCTGATTTACGGGAACCCGAGGTTCTATGAATACTTCAGGCAAGCAACGCCGATCGATCTGATCGAGCGGATGAAAATCGGGTCACGGCCATCGGCCAGACGTACAGGTGAAGGCGTCGAAGACCTTAGAGCGATTCCATGGGTGTTCGCCTGGACTCAAAGCCGGTACGTATTGCCTGGTTGGTACGGTTTCGGGACAGGATTGAAAGCCGCATCCAAAGAATTCGATGCTGCAGCTTTCGCGGACATGTTTCGCGAGTGGTATTTCATGCGGGCACTTACCTCGGACGCCGAAATGGTTCTCGCAAAAGCGGACTTGTCCATAGCAAGGCTCTATTCCGAGCTTGCTGGCGACCTGCATGACGAGTTTTTTCCGATAATCGAAAAGGAATACGATCTGACTCGCGATCTCATACTCGAATTCTCGGGACACGAAGCATTGCTCGACGGCGACACCACATTGCAGCGCTCAATTATGCTCAGGAACCCTTACATCGATCCAATGAGCTTCATGCAGGTTGACTTGCTCGAACGATGGCGCGCATCAAACTACGAGGATGAGCAATTATTCTCGGTGTTGCTCGCCAGCGTAAACGGAATCGCGCAGGGCCTGCAAAACACCGGTTAGAAAATCAGGGGTAGAACCGCTAAGGCGGCTTAGCGGTTCTACCCCTGATTTTCGAAACTACCCGCTGAGACGCCAGAGGACTGACCACTCTTCGGTCTCGGTCTCGGAAACAACCCTGCCCCTGGCCGATATCCCGGCCTCGTGCACGGAATCCGGATCCCCGGTTTTCAAGGGATGCCATGCGGGCAGATCCTGGCCTTCGGCGAGCAGGCGATACGCACAGCTTGCCGGCAGCCAGCGATAAAGCTCCGGCTTATCGGCCGCCAGTTCGAGACAGTCAGCGACCCTTTTTACCCGGGCCGGGTAGTCGGTGCACCGGCATGTACTGATGTCCAGCAGCCGGCACGCAATATCAGTAAAATGCACCTCGCCCGTGTCCTCGTCTTCGATTTTCTGGAGACAGCAAAGTGCGCAACCATCACAAAGAGACTCCCACTCTTCAGGCGTCATCTCTGTCAGCGATTTGCGTTTCCAAAATTCATCGTTCATCGTCGGTGTCTCCACAATGAATAATAACTGAAATAACCATGAAAGCCGTGTTTCTTGACTTCGCGACGATGGGTCCCGACGATCTCGATCCGTCACCCCTCACCGATCTGCTGCCTGAACTGAAGTTCTTCGATGTCACGCCGGAAGAGCTGACCGCAGAGCGAGTCAAGGACGCGCAATTCGTCTTCACAAACAAGATCAGGTTTGACGACGAGACGTTGAGCGGTGCGAAGTCACTTCGCTTCATCGGTCTCACTGCAACAGGCACAGATAATGTCGACTTGTGCGGGGCAGACAAGTACGGCATAGCCGTCTGCAATATTCGCGCGTATTGCACCCAGTCAGTAGTAGAGCATGTCTTTGCCGTGCTTCTGCACTTCACGCACAACATCAGCCGGTACGCGGAAATTGTACGGAACGGTGAATGGCAGGAGTCGGATGAATTTTGCATGCTCAAGTATCCAATCAGAGAGCTGTCCGGCATGACCCTCGGCATCGTTGGCCACGGAGTGCTTGGCCACGGTGTTGAAAAGATTGCCCGAGAGTTCGGCATGACCGTTCTCATCGCAAGGCGGCCGGGAATATCCGCGAAACATGATGACGGCAGGACAGACTTTCGCGAGATGCTCGGTATTGCAGATGTAATCACTCTGCACTGTCCGCTGAGTGATGACACGAAAAACCTGTTTGGCGAAAAAGAGTTTCGAATGATGAAGCCAGATGCCATTCTAATTAATACGGCGCGTGGTGGGCTGATCGACTCTGCGGCACTGGCAGCCGCGCTGGGCACCGGGCAAATTGGCGCGGCCGCCATCGATGTATTGCCGCACGAACCGCCTGCCGATGGCAATCCGCTTCTCGACTACGACGGGCCGAATCTGATAGTCACACCGCATGTTGCCTGGGCAACAAAGGAAGCGCGGCAGAACGCAATCAACGAGCTTGCGGTAAACGTTGCAGCGTTTCTCAAGGGCGAAAAAAGAAACCGCGTTGTTTAACTGGGGACAGACCCCGGGTCTGTCCCCAATTACGTGCCGATGATTTGACGAGCCCATTGCACGACCAGGCGAACACGAGGCGCCGATAGATCGAAGGCCTTGTCAAAATCCATCCAGCGAAATTCGTGATGTTCCGGGCGGCCCAGTTCGGGCGCTATGCCCATTTCGACCGATTCCTGATTCGTCCTGGCCAGATAGTAGCGTGCAATCTTGCCGCGACTATATGGACCGGTCTCCATGAAGCGTTCGCCCCACTCGAATTCCAGGTCGGTAATACTCGTTTCTTCGCCGACTTCTCGAACGGCTGCATCGATCGGCGATTCGCCTGCCTCACAAATCCCTTTAGGGAAGTCCCAGTTGTGATAGGCCCTTAACATCAACGTCAACCATCCGGCATCTGTCTTGCGAACGATTACCGCCCCGCACGATAGCCTGTTGGATACCTCACTCACTACCGGGGCCTTTATGCTGCCCGCAACACATCGATCGGCGGCGCATTGATTGCGCCGCGCACCGCAACAAAGCCGCTCGCGCACACAAGAACGATCCCACCTGCCAAACCACCTACCCACAACATGGCATTAAAGCTGTAGTCGAGATCGAATAGCTGTACGGCGATGACGGCGGCCAGTATTGAGGCGCCTGCCGACGCAAGAAGCCCTGCTGCGAAGCCCAGCGCGGCGAATTCCGTCAATACGCCGGCCAAAACAGTCCGGCGCCTGACACCAAGCGCCCGTAGTAGTGCGCTCTCGAACCGCCGCTCATCGATCGTCGATTGAACTGCCGCGAACAGTACCGCAACACCGGCCGCAATTGTGAAAGCAAACACCACCTGTACAGCGAGACTTGCCTTGTCGATAATTCCCCTGACCTGCTGCAGAATTGCTTCCAGGTCGATGACCGAGACGCTGGGGTGCGCACGAACAAGTCGCAGCAAGACATTATTTTGTTGTTCCTCGATTTTCAGGCTGGCAACAAACGTCATCGGATAACCGTCCAGCGCGCCGGGTGAAAGAACCATGAAGAAATTTGGCTGAAATGAATCCCAGTTGACATGTCGAATACTCGATACGGTCAGTGCAATTTCCTGACCGGCGGCCAGAAAGCTCAGCTTATCGCCCAATCCCACGCCAAGCTCCATGGCCGCCTCTTCTTCCAGGGAAACGAGTGGCTCGCCCTGATAGTCCGGTGGCCACCACGTGCCCTCAACAATTTCATTGCTCGGGCTCAAGGACTCAGCCCAGCTCAGATTTTGCTCGCGGTTTGCCATCCAGCGGCCATCCTCCGCCGGATACTCGCGCGTCTTGACTGACTCGCCGTTTATCTCTGTCATGCGTGCCCTGACGAGCGGCACGAATCGCGGCGCGGCAATGCCGTCGCTCTGGAAAATTTCTGCTATCGAGCCCCGCTCATGCGCTTGAATGTTGATCACAAAATGATTCGGCGCATCTTCATCGAGCGTACGTCGCCACCCTTCAAGTAAATCTGTTCGCACGAATGTGAGCAGCAACAAGACCGTGAGCCCAAGACCAAAAGCCACAACCTGTACCGCGCTGTCGCGCCCTCGTCGCGAGACATTCGCAAGACCGTATCGCCACGCAATGCCAACGCCGCCGCGCGAACGGCCCATGGCCGAGACCATGAGGCGCCCGACACCATATAGCGCTGCAGAAATGACAAGCATGCCGCCGAGCACAATAAGCAGCATCAACGCATCACCGATTGTAAGATAAAGAAGCAGGGCCACAGCGATCAGTGAGGTGCCGGCGACGAACATCCGCGATGGTGGCGGCGGCATTTCATCGTGGCGCAAGACGCGCAACGGTGGGGTGTTACGAAGCTGGATAAGCGATGGCAGTGCGAATCCAACGAGCAGTATCAGCGCACTGCCGCTTGCCAGGCCTACTGGTCTGAGACTGGCACCCGGTAGTTCGCCTGCAAACAGGTCAGCAAGTATCACCGTCAAGCCGTTTTCCACCGCATACCCGACGGCGCTGCCAATCAGGACCCCGAGAACGCCGAGCATCACGATCTGCACGGAGCTTACAGAAATAACGAAGCGCTGCTTTGCGCCCAGGCTTTTCATTAAAGCGACAGTATCCATTCGGCGATGTGCAAATCTCCTCGCCGACATGGCAATCGCGACCGCACTCAGTAACAGGCTGATTACTGCTGTCAGAGACAAAAACCTCTGCGCTCGGTCAGTCGCATTTATCGCCCGCTGGCTGCTGTCCTCCTGGTTGCGTACACGAACCGACTCCGGTAACTCGTCTTCGACCGCCGCATAAAACTCGGCGACGGCGGACTCATCCCCGGCAACGAGAAGGGCATAGCCAACTCGACTGCCTTCGTTGATCAGTGCGGTCGCCGGCAGGTCGGCTAAATTAACAAGCAAAGACGGCGCCAGCGACGCAAAACCGATTGACTGGTCCGGACGATATGTCAGAACGGCATCGACCCTGAGATCCGATTTGCCCACCGTTACATAGTCACCGACGCCGAGCCCGAGACGCGCCATCAATGCACCATCTGCCCAGACGTTGCCCGGCGACGGGATGCTGTCGACGACGCGCTGTTCTCCGAACAAGCGGTCCGAAACACGAACGCTGCCGCGGAGTGGGTAGTTATCGCTAACACCTTTTATGGTGGCAAGCGCGCTCAAATCACCGCCAAAAACAACGCTTGGAAAAGTCTGTGTTTCGGCGGTTTGCAGCGCGTACTCCAGGGCGGCGTCACGCCATTCCCTGGGCACGGGGTCTGGCGAGCGTAAGCGAAGGTCGGCAGCGAGTACTTCGTTGGCCTGTCTCGCGACCCCCCGCCCGATCCGATCTGTCAGAAATCCGACCGCCGTCAGTGCGGCCACGGCAAGCGCAACCGCCGCAAGCAGCACAAGGACTTCTCCGGTACGCAGTTCGCGCCCGAAACCTCGTATTGCATAGGTCAAGGCCTTCATGCGGCCGCCTTGTCGTCGGAGACGAGGTAGCCCGCATCGAGACCGATTTTGCGCTCGCAGCGCGCCGCGAGCGCCTGATCGTGCGTGACGAGAATCAGCGTGGTCGATGAGGTCTTGTTCAGCTCGAACATCAGGTCCATTACATGATCGCCGGTACGACTATCGAGGTTCCCCGTCGGTTCATCGGCAAACAGAACTGCCGGCTCGGTTGCGAAGGCCCTGGCAATCGCCACACGCTGCTTTTCCCCACCGGAAAGCTGGGCCGGATAATGGCTCCAGCGATCGGCCAGACCGACTTGTTCGAGTATTTCCGAGGCCGCTTGTCGGGGCCTCTCCCTGCCGGCCAACTCGAGCGGCAACATGACATTCTCAAGGGCGTTTAACGACGGCACGAGGTGAAACGACTGAAACACGAAGCCCACATTTGCCGCCCTGACGTCCGCCCGACCATCCTCATCCAGGTCGGTGAGATTGACGCCATTCAGCCAGATCCGGCCTTCCGTGGGCAGATCAAGCCCGGCCAACAAGGCCAGCAGTGTGGATTTCCCTGCCCCTGAAGCACCGACAATCGCGATCGATTCGCCTTTGTTCACACTGAAGCTGACATCCGAAAGAATGGTCAGACTGCCTTCCGGGCTGATAACCTGCTTGGTGACGTTTTCCGCGGCCAGCACCGTTTTGTCATTAGCTGATTGGTTCGACATGCGAAAATTGGTGACCCTTTTCTTGTTTCTGCTTGCCATCCCCGCGTGGGCTGCGGAAGTGCCAACCGTTCTGGTGTTCGGCGACAGCCTGAGCGCGGGCTTCGGCATTGACGTTGACCAATCGTGGACCGCTTTGTTGCAATCCCGGCTGCAGGGACAAGGGTACGAACATCAGGTGGTGAACGCCAGCATAAGCGGGGACACGACCGAGGGCGGCGCCAGCCGCATTCACAGCGCCCTCGAGCGCTTCGGGCCATCAGTCGTCATTCTCGAACTGGGCGGCAACGACGGCCTGCGCGGGATTCCCACGGAGCGCATGCGGCGCAATCTCAAGTTTATCATCGAAAGCAGCAAATCCAGCGGCGCCGCGGTTGTCCTTCTCGGCATCCGCATACCCCCTAACTATGGTGTCCGCTATACGCGGGCGTTCGAGAATGTCTATCGTGAGCTCGCGAGTGAACTCGATGTTCCGTGGCTAGAGTTTTTCATGGACGGCATCGCAACGGACGAGGACCTGATGCAGGACGACGGTATTCATCCCAACGCCGACGCACAACCGATACTTCTCGACAACGCCTGGCCTATAATTCAGCAAGCACTTGAACAGACAAATACGACAACCTAGAGAGCCTGCTTCATCGAGGAAGCGGATAACGTGAACAAAATCTGGCTTGAGTCCTACCCGGACGGCGTACCCGAGGAAATTCCAACGCCCGAGGCCAAGTCTGTCCGGGACCTGATTGATTCGGCATTGACGGCGTTCGCGGATCGCCCGTGTTTTACAAACATGGGCACGACTTTGACTTACCGCGATCTTGATAAATTGTCGATGCAATTCGCCTGTTATCTGCAACAGACTCTGGGTCTCATCAAGGGTGAACGGGTGGCAATCATGCTGCCCAATGTGCTGCAGTACCCGGTGGTCCTGTGCGGAATTTTTCGCGCGGGCCTGGTCGCCGTTAACGTCAACCCTTTATATACGGCCCGCGAACTGAAACACCAGTTGTCCGATTCGGGCGCCAGATGCATTGTCGTTCTCGATAACTTCGCCCATACGCTTGAGGACGTTATCGACGAAACCGGCGTGGACTATGTTGTCACCACTCAGGTTGGCGATCTTCTGAAGTTTCCGAAAAATATCCTGATCAACATCGTACTGAAGCGAATCAGGAAAGCTGTTCCGCCCTATTCCCTTTCGCACAGCGTCAAGCTGCGATCGGCCCTCAAGACCGGGCGACACGGTGAACTTGTCACGGTTGAACTCGGTTATGCCGACATTGCGTTGTTGCAATATACAGGCGGCACCACGGGGCTTGCCAAGGGCGCGATGCTTAGCCATCGCAACCTGGTATTTAATGTGCACCAGGCGAAAGCATGGGAAGCGGGGATTTTCGATAATGCAGTCCCGTTGGTCGCCATTACCGCATTGCCGCTCTATCACATCTTCTCTTTACAGAGCAATTGTCTGGCGATAATACATAAAGGCGGCGAAAACATATTAATTACTAATCCACGAGATTTTCCCGCGTTCGTCAAAGAGCTTTCCCGTCACCAATTCGTTTACTTCACCGGTGTGAATACGCTTTTCACCGCACTCTTGAATACGCGCGGATTTGCCGATCTGGATTTTACCTCCCTGCGACTCACCATCGGCGGTGGCATGGCTGTTCAGGAGGCAGTCGCAAGACAATGGAAAGAGGTTACGGGCACGACAATCATTCAAGGCTATGGTCTGACTGAGACGTCGCCGACCGCGATCGTCGTTCCTCTGCAAAGCGAGGAATTCACGGGCACGATCGGCTTGCCAATTCCATCGACCGAAGTCCGTATTTGCGACGATGACGGTGCCGATGTTCCACTCGGCGACCTGGGCGAGATTTGCATACGGGGCCCTCAGGTCATGGAGGGGTACTGGCAAAGGCCGGAGGAAACGGCTTTAGTCATGTTGCCGGGCGGCTGGTTCCGCAGCGGAGACATTGGTCGCATGGATGAGGGCGGATTCGTCTATATAGAGGATCGCAAGAAGGACATGATTCTCGTATCCGGTTTCAATGTTTACCCGAACGAGATCGAGGGCGTTGTCGTCGAAATGGACGGCGTGCTCGAGGCTGCCGCCATCGGCATACCCAACGAAAGATCGGGGGAAACCGTCAAGCTTTATGTCGTAAAGAGCGACGAGTCAGTCACCGCCAACGATATCGTGCGTTACTGCAGGGAAAATCTGACCGGGTACAAGGTGCCCAAAGAAATCGAATTCCGCGACGATCTGCCGAAGACGAATGTCGGGAAGATACTGAGACGCGAGTTACGTGAAGAGTGATCCGTCCGACAGGCTGATCGCGAACCGTCGCCCGACGGGCGCTCGAACATTGACGAGGTCAACCATGCGAAAGAGCAACGCAAAATATCGGTTGCCGCTGTTACTGTTGCTGTTCGTGGCGGGTACGGCGGCAATACCATCGGCTTTGGATCCAGTGCGCGTCGCGCCGCACATGTACGACGTTGCGTTTGAAAATGACAGGGTCCGGATACTGAGGGCAACGATTCGAAACGGCGAAACACCACCGATGCATGCTCATCCGGATCGCGTCATCGTTTACCTCAATCCCTGCGCCTGGCTCGAGAATGACGGCAAGGGCGGCACCCGAATGCGA
The DNA here is from genome assembly GCA_027295475.1 of Pseudomonadota bacterium. The sequence continues at coordinate 55 of JAPUKV010000211.1, read as the reverse complement.
TCATACAAATTCGGTGAACCGGTTTGGGCGCCTGCCGACACCCATGGCGGCGTTA
>JAPUKV010000210.1 GCA_027295475.1 Pseudomonadota bacterium | reverse complement strand
GTCCGGATTTTCATCGACCTCGAACACGCGCTCTTTTTCCCAGTACTCGCGGGCATTCTGCTCGATGTGCTCAGGTTTATAACTGGCGTCCATTCACTAGCGCTTTCAGTTGCAGATACAGGCTTCGCCAAAAGGCGGAAGGATAACTCAAGGACGATCGGAAATCGCCCGTCATAAGCGGGCCAATCGCCCGTCATCCGGCTGAGTGATTAACTCAATGCCTGTGATCACGTCGCAGCTGCCAGGCCAGGATATCCCATTCGCTCGGACAGTAGAACTCGCTCGGTGGGACACACCGGCCTGGCAGCTGCGACTCTCGAAAAAGTAAACATCAACGTTGTTGTCGGGTGCGCCAGGCAAACCAGACAAGGATGACGAAAAGTAAGGATATGACCGGCCAGTTTCCGGTTCGCACATACGGCGTTGAGCCCGTGTACGGGATGACATCTATTGTCATCGTCGCACTCTCGAACTGCGGTGCTATATCGAGCAATTCCCCTTTGGGCCCGATGAATGCGCTGAGCCCGGTATTGGTCGCCCTGACAACGTAGCGGCCCGCTTCGAGTGCACGCATGCGTGCGATCTCGAGATGCTGGTGCGGCGCAATGGAATCGCCGAACCAGGCATCGTTGCTGACGTTGATCAAAACGGTTGCCTCGGGAAGAGCATAGAGCTGCTCGGCACCGTAAGCGTCTTCGTAGCAGATTGCGACGGCGAGTTTATTACCACTTAGAGATTCGAGTAGGGGTTGCTCGTCGTCGCCAGCGCTCAGATCGCTGCTCGGCAAACTCATTAAACGCATCCATCGCCGCACGAAATCCGGTACTGGAAAGAACTCGCCGAACGGCACGAGGTGACGTTTTCGGTAGATCTGCCGATCGTGGCCGTCAAGCATGACAACGCTGTTATAGACTTTCTGTGATGCAAGGTTCCGTTCGAGGATGCCGAAAAGAAGCGTCTTCGGCTGTACCTGAAGGTCGGACTGCAGTACGCCGATATAATTTTCGACAAGCTCGAGCCGCGCTGGAATGGCAACTTCGGGCCAGACGACCAGATCGCTTTCGCGGTGCTTCAGTGTTGTGTTCCGGTACAGATCAAGCGTTGGCTGAAACTGTTCGCGTAACCATTTTCGATCCTGCGGAACTCCACCTTGCACAATCGTGGTACGAAGTGACTGGTCCGTTGCTGTGGTCCACTGAACAGGCTGAAGTGCAGCGCCGATGATCCAAGGTGAAATGGCGATGCCCGTCGCCAGCCATCGCTGACGGCCGCCCATAATTATCGCAACAAGTATCGCGGCCGAACTCAGAACGGTGAGTACCGACGTGCCGTATACCCCGATAAGCGGTACCCAGCCGGCTAAAGGCGAATCGATTTGGCTGTAGCCGACGGCAAGCCAGGGAAATCCACTCAGGAACCAGCCGCGAAGCCACTCAATGCCGACCCATGCGGACGGTGCAATGATCAGCAATCGCCACACGTCGCCTTTAACGAGGTGCGAAATCATCCAGCCAACTGCCGAGCAGTACGCCGCCATGATAAGGACGAGGCCAACCATGATGACAATCGCGACCCAGAGAGGCGCCTGTCCAAAAACGTGAATCGAAATGTAAAGCCAGTATGTCCCGCTAAGAAACAATCCCGCGCCGTACCAGAAAAGTTGTTTTGCCGCAGTGCGGGGCGCTGATTTGAGACAGGTAAACATGACCGGTAACAAAAACACCGGCATCAGGAAGTACAGGCCGAACGGTGCGAAGGTCAGCGTCAGCAGCATGCCGAACACGAAAAAGAAAAGTTGACTTACGCGTGGCCTACTATCGAAAAACTGCTGGACCTGATCAAGCTTGTGAATATCACGCACCGCGATCACCCGGTAGCGGCATCCCTTCTGTCACGTTGCACCTGCAAAGTATCGATGCGTCGGCGATCGGATTTTGTTACCTGAAAATGAAAACCGTCGAAGCGCAAGCGCTCGCCGCGGCGAGGCAGGCGTCCCAGCTTATGCATGACAAGGCCGCCGATCGTATCGTAATCGTCGTCGGTCAGTTCGCAATGGAAATAGTCGTTAAAGGCTTCGATCCGTGTCAGGGCACGTACCATGTAGCAGGGCTGCCCGTCCTTTTCCGCGTCCTTCCGGATGAACTGCGCTTCTTCATGGTCGTGTTCATCGTCGATTTCGCCGACGATTTCCTCCAGCACATCCTCGATGGTCAGGAGACCGGAGACCCCGCCGTATTCGTCGACAACGATGGCCATGTGACTGTGGCTGTCACGAAATTCCTTGAGTAGCGCGTTAAGACGCTTTGACTCCGGTATGACCGACACCGGCCGTATGAGCTTCTCTATTTGTGGTCCATCCGCTGAGGTACTACCGAAAAAACGCAGCAGGTCTTTGGCAAGCAATACACCCAGCACATCGTCTCTGTCCTCACCGATTACCGGAAAGCGTGAGTGTCCCGATTGAATAATCAACTCGAGCATCTGATCCAGGCTGTGGTCACGCTCGATAACGACCATCTGGGACCGTGGGACCATTACCTCGCGGACCTGGGTTTCGGCCACCTCGATAACGCCGCTGAGCATCTCCTGCTCATCCGGGTCGAAGACATTTTCAGCCTGTTGTAGTAAATCGTGAATTTCTTCGCGGCTCCAAGGCTGACTTTTGATTGCGCGAATTACGCGCTTGAATACGCCGGTTGCTCTTGTGCCGCTGGTACTTGGCGGTTTGTCGTTCATCGAAGTGCTTATATTTCTCCTTAGCTCAACATTGTAACAGTTCGGGATCAGCGTACCCGATAGGGGTCCTCAACCCCCCGATCTGCCAGTAATCGTTTCTCCAGCGCCTCCATCTCGGCCGCCTGACTGGAAGTCTGGTGGTCGTAGCCCAGCAAATGCAGCATGCCGTGCACTAACAGGTGACCCCAGTGGCTGGCAGGTGTCTTGCCCTGCTCTTCGGCTTCCTGCTCCACCAACGGGCCACAGATAACAAGATCACCGAGCGCCTGGATTTCATCCTCAGGCAGCCCAGTGATGCTATCCGGACTTCCTGCCGGGAAAGCCAGCACGTTCGTCGCCTTGTCCTGCTGTCGAAACTGCTTGTTCAGCTTGCGACTCTCCTCCTCGTCAACAATCCTGACGGCGACCTCACATTGTCTCGAAGTGTCCTGGCTGCCCGCCTGAAAAGCCTGCTCCAGCCACGACTGAACTTCCGCCTTCAGCGGAATACTGTCGACCTGACACGCCACCTGGAGTTCGACGGATACGCTTCTGGATTCACGCAAGACGGTTCCAGGCTGCCGCTACTCTTGGGATCCGCCGTTGTCGTCAGACTCGTATGCTTCGACGATGCGCTGCACCAGTTCGTGCCTGACCACATCGTTCGGCGTAAAGAACGTAAACAGGACGCCGTCGACATCACCAAGGATTTCCACGGCGTGCTTCAGGCCGGACCGTTGTCCCGGCGGCAAATCGATCTGCGTAATGTCACCCGTAACCACCGCATGTGACCCGAATCCGATGCGCGTCAGAAACATCTTCATCTGAGCGACACTGGTGTTTTGCGCTTCATCGAGGATGACGAAGGCCTCGTTAAGTGAGCGCCCACGCATAAACGCCAGCGGAGCAATTTCGATGACGTTTCGCTCGATCAGTCGCGCGACCTGTTCCGTACCCACCATGTCGTATAGCGCGTCGTACATGGGCCGCAAATATGGATCGACTTTTTGCGACATGTCGCCCGGCAAAAAGCCGAGTCGCTCGCCCGCCTCGACCGCCGGGCGCACCAGGACGATGCGCCTGACCTGTCCCGTCTCGAGCGCATCGATGGCGCTCGCTACGGCCAAATAGGTCTTACCCGTACCGGCGGGCCCGATACCGAAGGCGAGATCGTTGGCGCGAATGTTCGCAAGGTATGCGCGTTGATTCGCACCTCTTGCGCGCACGAGTTTGCGTTGTGTCTGGATTTCGAAGCGATCACTTTCTTCGTCAGTTGAATCCGGCTCCGGTTGCGCGTCGGCAAGCTCACCATCTTTCATGACAGACTCCTGCAAGCACATATGCACGCGCTCCCGGTCCAGCCGTTCACTGCTGGTAAGCTGGAAAAGCGAGAGAATTACGTCCCTGCCGATCTGGGTGGCACCCGGATTACCGGAGACCCTGAAGCGATTTCCTCGGCTGGATATATCGACGTTGAGGCGGCGTTCTATCTGCCGCAAGTGCTCATCAAACTGACCGCAAAGATTGGCCAGGCGGTTGTTATCAACGGGTTCCAGGACGATGTCCTGAGATACTTGTACGGTGTTCAATGTTTGGGTATTTGACCTCTTGCTACGGTGTTTAGTGCTTGTCCAGGCACATTAGTTCAACGTTTCCAAGCCTACCGCGAAGGCCGGTCACATGGAATACCGGAGTGCACAAATAAAGGGATTACGCGACCGCCTGAGCATTTACGAGGCGCCCACGCAAGGAATTCGGTAAAGCCTCAGTGATCACAACGTCTACGAACTGCCCCAGGCAGGAGGCATCGCTGTCGAAATTCACCCAGCGGTTGCACTGCGTCCGGCCGGCATACTGGGCTGGGTTTTTCTTTGCTGGCCGCTCGACCAGCACCGACTGTGTCGTACCGACCATCGCCTTGCTGATCGCCATCGCCTGCTGGTTAATGCGGGCCTGCAGGATCTGCAATCGCTCCTTCTTGACCTCCATCGGCGTGTCGTCAGCAAAACTCGCCGCGGGCGTACCGGGACGCGCGCTGTAAATAAAGCTGAAGGACTGATCGAAACCTATGTCGCTGATCAGCTTCATCGTAGCCTCGAAATCTGCATCGGTCTCACCCGGAAAACCGACGATGAAGTCTGACGATATGGAGATGTCCGGCCTGGCTTCACGCAGCTTGCGAATTTTTTGCTTGTACTCGATGACTGTATGGCCGCGCTTCATGCGCGCAAGTATACGATCGGAGCCGTTCTGCACAGGCAGGTGAAGGAAACTGACAAGCTTCGGCACTTCCGCATAGGCCTGAATCAGGCTGTCGGTGAACTCGACCGGATGAGAGGTCGTGAACCGGATTCTGTCGATGCCATCGATAGCAGCGACGTAATAAATAAGCGTAGCAAGATCGGCAATTTGTCCGTCATGCATCGGCCCACGATAGGCATTGACATTCTGGCCGAGCAAATTGACCTCGCGAACTCCCTGCTTAGCGAGACTGACAATTTCCGTTATGACATCATCGAGCGGACGACTGATCTCCTCGCCACGTGTGTAAGGTACAACACAGAATGTGCAGTATTTGCTGCAGCCTTCCATCGCGGAAACGAAGGCCGTTGGTCCCTCTGCGCGCGGCTCCGGCAACTTGTCGAATTTCTCGATCTCGGGAAAAGAGATATCGACAACAGGCAAACCTTTGTCACGCACCTCATCAATCATCTCAGGGAGGCGGTGCAAGGTCTGCGGGCCGAAGACGATGTCGACGAACGGTGCCCGCTTGCTGATGCCGTCACCTTCCTGGCTGGCGACGCATCCACCGACACCGATCAGCAAATTGGGGCGCTCCTCTTTCCAAATACGCCACCTGCCCAATTCCGAAAACACTTTCTCCTGCGCCTTCTCGCGAATGGAACAAGTATTGACGAGCAGCAGATCCGCATCCTCGGGCTTCCCGGTCAGCACATACCCGTGCGACTCGCGCAGCACGTCCGCCATCTTCTCCGAGTCGTACTCGTTCATCTGGCAGCCGAAGGTCTTGATGTAGAGCTTGTCAGTCATGCGTCTGATTAATAAGTTACTAAATAGAAAGAAGTGTTTCCAGTAATTTCGGGGAACCAAGACCGTCGCTTGATTCAGCGAATGAAACCCATGCTTTCCAGCTTCACCAGCACCCGGTGTGCCGCGAGATCCGGTGATATCGCGGTCGTATCGATCACCATTTCCGCCGCTTCGGGCACTTCGTAAGGATCGCTGATGCCGGTGAACTCCCGGATGATGCCGGCACGAGCTTTTGCATAAAGACCCTTTCGATCGCGATCCTCGCAGACTTCCAGCGGAGTCGCCACGTGTATTTCAACATACCCCCCATACGGGCTGATCGCTTCACGAACCATTCTGCGCGTGTGCGCATACGGCGCGATCGGCGCACAGATCGCAATACCACCGTTTTTCGTTATCTCGCTCGCAACGTAACCGATGCGAAGAATATTGAGGTCGCGGTGTTCTTTCGAAAACCCGAGCTCGCTCGATAGATTCTTCCTGACAATATCACCGTCGAGCAAGCTGATAGGCCGTCCGCCGATTTCCATCAGCTTGGTCATCAACGCATTGGCAATCGTCGATTTGCCTGATCCGGACAGCCCAGTGAAAAATACGGTGAAGCCTTGCAGGTGACGCGGCGGATGCGTTTTTCTGAGTTCTTCGACAACATCGGCGAACGAAAACCAGTCCGGGATATCAAGGCCTTCTTGCAAGCGCCGGCGTAATTCCGTTCCCGATATATTCAGGACATGATCGTCGTCGGTCGTTTCGTCGATCGGCACGTACTGGGCACGGTTTTCCGCATAGACCATCATGCGAAACGGCATCATCGTAATGTCGAGTTCTTCCTCGTACTTCTTCAGAAGTTCCTGTGCATCGTAAGGGCCATAAAAATCCTTGCCTTTGCTGTCCTTGCCGGGGCCGGCATGATCGCGGCCGACAATCAAATGCGTACAGCCGTAATTCTTGCGAATGATCGCGTGCCACAGCGCTTCCCTGGGACCGCCCATGCGCATCGCAAGCGGCAACAGACTCAACATGCTGGTCTGCTCGGGATAACGCTTGACAATGTGCTCGTAGCAACGAACGCGCGTGAAATGATCGATATCGCCGGGCTTGGTCATGCCGACGACCGGATGAATCAACAGGTTTGCTTCGGCATCCCGGGCCGCTCTCAGCGTCAGCTCCTGATGCGCCCGGTGCATCGGATTGCGAGTCTGGAACGCGACAACTTTGCGCCAGCCAAGCTTGTGAAAGCGCTCGCGGAGCTCAGTAGGTCCGTCGCGGAGGTGCTTGAAGTCGTAGTGAGTCGGCGCTTCGACGCCCAGCAGCCTGCCGCCGATATAAATAGAGTGCCCTATGTTGTTCAAGTAGTTAACGGCGGGATGCGTTTCGTCTGTCGTGCCGAAAACACTTTTCGCCTCGGCCTTTTTGTCAGGCGTCCAGATATCGCCGACCTGGAGTGTGGCGATGAGCATGCCTTCCAGATCCCGAAGCGCGATGTGCTGACCGGATTTTAGATCGGCCGCAAAGTCT
>JAPUKV010000021.1 GCA_027295475.1 Pseudomonadota bacterium | reverse complement strand
CGCCATTGACAAGTTGCCGTTTGCGTCACCGGCGGTTCCGCTGATGATGGCGCGGCTCGAATTCATTCGACGCCATGGCGGCAACGGATGTTCGGAGCACCAGTTACCGCAGGCGGTGCTCGCACTGAAACAGGGTGCAGGCAGACTGTTGCGCGACGAAAGCGACTTCGGCGTCATCGTGTTATGCGATCCGAGAATCATCACGAAAAATTACGGTAGCACCTTCCTTCGATGCCTCGAGCCGATGATGTCAACCGATTCGCTGTCCGAGGTAGCGCGATTCCTTGCCGCACACGAGTCTCGTGTCGAGGCTGCTGTAGGTGATCGATGAAACTGCTTGCGCTCGATACATCTTCTGACGCCTGCTCGGTCGCGTTGCAAGTTGATAACACGATAAGCGAAACGCATGTCGTGGAACCGAAGCAGCACACTCGATTATTGATCCCGATGATTCGGGATTTGCTGCGTGACGCCGATATTGAGCTTGGAGACCTGGATGCCGTCGTGCTCGGCAATGGGCCTGGCTCTTTCATCGGTATGCGTATCGCAGCTTCGGTCGCACAGGGACTGGCATTCGGATCAGGACTCAAAATCGTGCCGGTATCTTCGATGGCTGCCATCGCCGCGGAAGTTATGGAGATATATTCGGCTGCAGAGGTAATCGTTGCGCAGGACGCTCGCATGAACGAGGCCTATCTCGGCATTTATCGCAATGACGGTGAGGGGATCCCGACGGCCGTTACGGACGAGGTGCTGCAACCAATCGAAAAGATCGACGGCTTGGCTGCAACGAACGCATCTGAATTGTTCGCGGCCGGCCAGGCCTGGAAAAAATATCCGGCGCTCCTGGAACTGAACCGGGCCGCAATATCGGAAATCGTCGATGTGCAGCAACCAAAGGCAAAGTATCTGCTCGGGCTGGCTACGCGGGCATGGCAGGCAGGCGAGGCGATCGAACCCGAAAATCTCGCACCGGCATATATCAGAAGCAAGGTTGCCGAAAAGCCGCTCGAAACACGCAAATAATCAATAATAAAATCGCGCTTGTTCTCGCCTGACAAAAAGGTAATATGCCGAAAATTCTCTTGTAAGACCGGAAACGCTCGTTTCAATTGTTGCTTGCAGCACAAACCATCGTAAGGGAAATGTTAATGAAGTCAATGTCTTGGGCGCTACCTGTGCTGGTAGCGGCAACGCCTGCAATGAGCTTGTGGGCCACCGAGACCTGCGCACAGGAAGAAATCCACTGGACGGATGCCATAACTCCGATCGGCGACGTCAGACTGCAATATGATGCGATCCACGAAGATGGTAAGGAGGATATCGACCGCGCCAGATACCGGATCCACGTTGGTGCTTCCTTGCAATTCAGTGACAGCGTTCGGGCCTATTTTGTACTGGGTACGAACGGAGACAACCCGGTATCGGACAATAAAGTGTTCGACGGTCACTATCGAATCGATGACTTCGGTTTCGCTCGTGCCTACGTCGATTGGTCGGCAAACGACAGAATGCGACTCTACGCCGGCAAAATGAAGAACCCGTTATTTCGCCCGGGCGGCGCTCCGCTGTTTTGGGACAGTGACTTCAATCCCGCAGGGGTCGCACTGAGCTATCAGTCCGGCATGCTATTCGCTACGGCTGCTGCCTTTGTTGTTGAAAAGCGTTCTTCAGCCGATGACTCTCTCCTGTATGCTGCTCAGGGTGGATTCAGTTGGAATCTTTCGACCGAAGACAAACTGACCGCCGGCCTCGGATACTACGATTATACCAACACCATCGGAAATCAGCCTTTTAAAAACCGCGGGGCCAGAGGCAACAGCGTCGATGCGGAAGGCAATTTGGAATTCGACTACGACGTGCTTCAGTTGTTTGTCCAATACGATACCATGCTGGGTGAAATGCCTTTTGTCGTGTTTGCAGACTACGCGCAGAACACGGAGGTAAACATTCACGATGCAGGTTTTTCGTTTGGCTTCAAAGCGGGCAAGGCCAAAGCTCCCGGGACCTGGCAGGTTTCCTGGGCCTATCAGGATATCGAGGCCGATGCGCTCATCGGTGCATTTAATGATTCCGACTTTGGCGGCGGAGGAACGGACGCAACGGGCCATTTAGTAAAGGGCAAGTACGTTTTGAGGGAAAGGTGGGTTCTCGGTGGAACTCTGATTATCACCGAGGTCGAAAAAAACGCAGGCAGCGAGCACGATTATTCAAGATTGCAGCTCGACATAGAATTCAAGTTCTAAACTCAAGCTGCGACCAAAGAGAAATTCGACATGAAGCTACCCGGGAAGCGCCAGCTAAATCTGCTCGGATTCGCCGTTTGCACAGGGCTCATGTCCTTTGCTCTGTATGCACAATACCAACTCTATCTGGATCCCTGTCCACTCTGTGTTTTCCAGCGTATGGCAGTGATCACCGTCGGCATCGCCTTTCTAATCGCCGCAATACACAATCCCACCGGCTGGGCCGGCCGCGTTTATGCATTGCTGATCGGATTCGTTGCGGCGGACGGCGCTGCGGTCGCAGGCAGACACGTCTGGTTACAGAATCTACCGCCTGGCGAGGTGCCGTCTTGCGGTCCCGGTTTTGATTACATCATGGAGAGCTTTCCACTGAGCGAAGCCCTCAGCATGATTTTCCAGGGCTCAGGCGAATGCGCGGAGGTTCATTGGCAATTCCTGGGTCTGAGTATGCCGGGCTGGACATTGATCTGCTTCGTCGGCCTCGGTGTATTCGGCGTCTGGAACAATCTACGCCGAATTTGATCTGCATCGCCCGTCGGGACGAGCCAAAATCGCCCGTCAGTACGAGCCAAAATCGCCCGTCAGTACGGGCCAAAATCGCCCGTCAGGACGAGCCAAAATCGCCCGTCAGTACGGGCCAAAATCGCCCGTCAGGACGGGCTCCAACAGGGCGGTCGGACAGCTCCGACAGGTGGCAAGCGTCAGGTCAGCAGCAATTCCATGATGCGCTGATACATTGTCGTCAGCCGTGGCAGGTCTGCGAGCTTCACGTATTCATTGACCTTGTGAATCGATTCGTTTACCGGCCCGAGTTCGACGACGTCCGTGCCGGCAGGCGAGATGAAACGGCCGTCAGAGGTGCCGCCGCCGGTCGACAACTCGGGGTCCGATCCGGTTTGCTCGCTTACTGCCTGGCTGACCGCATCGGTAAGTTTCCCGGGCAACGTCAGGAATGGTTTGCCGGACAAATGCCAATTGAGCTCATAGTCAATCTCATGGGCGTCGAAAAGCTCCACAACTTTTTCCTGCAGGCTTTCGTGATTCCACTCCGTCGAATAGCGAAGGTTAAAACGGGCATACAACTCTGCCGGAGTAACATTTGGCGCCCCGACACCACTCTTGATTTCGACCACCTGAAAACTGGTCGGCGGAAAATGCTCGTTGCCATTGTCCCATTCGGTGTTGTGCAGTTCCGCGAGCACCGGTGCAAAGCGTCGAATCGGATTGTCGGCCAGCTGCGGGTATGCGACATGTCCCTGTATACCTTTGACGCTCAGCATGCCGCTCAGCGAACCTCGCCGGCCGATTCTTACCGTATCGCCGAGCTCGTTTTGACTGGACGGTTCACCCAGAACACACCAGTCGATCCGTTCATTTCGATCCTGCAGTGTCTCAATGACTTTCAGGATTCCATCGCGGGCCGGTCCTTCTTCATCACTCGTAACCAGAAACGCAAGACTACCGTTGTGATCAGGGTGTTCGCCAACGAAGCGCTCGAACGCCACAATCATGGCGGCGAGGCCGCTTTTCATGTCTGCAGAGCCACGACCGTATAGCAAACCGTCGCGCACGGCGGGCTCGAACGGGTCGGTCTGCCATTCATTTTCGGACCCAGCTGGTACGACATCGGTGTGGCCGGCAAAACAGAGCACGGGTCCGCCATCGCCCCGTCTTGCCCAGAGATTGTCGACGTCTCCGAAGGGCAGCGATTCACAGTTGAAGCCGAGTTCTTCGAGCCGGCTGGCGAGGACGGACTGGCAACCTGCATCGTCCGGCGTCAGCGACCGGCAGCGAATCAAATCGCAGAGGAGGGCGATTGCCGGGTCGCCATCGATATATGCCTGCAGGTCGTCAGTCAGAGCTTTCACAAAGTTCGGGTGTATTTACTAACTTGTTAAAAATTAATAATAAAATAGGAATTCTTCAGCTCCATGTTGGTGCATCGTCGGCCTGATTTTGCAACGAAATGCCAATATATGCCCGTCTTGACCGTGCTTACAATCGCGCGAAGATATTCTTGTAATGGTCCGGCGAGAAACCGACCGAAATAAATTCGTTGCATTCGAGTACCGGTCGTTTCACGAGCGTCGGTTGCTCGAGCATTGATGCGAGCGCCTTGCTCTTGCTCATGTCGGCGCGATCGACCTCAGGGATTTTTCGCCAGGTCAGGCTGCGCCTATTGAGGAGCTTCTCCCAGTTCGTGCGACTGGCCCATCGTTCGAGCGTCTGCAGGTCGAGCCCATCCTTGCGCAGGTCGTGAAATTCGTGCGCGTGCGACCGGTCGTTGAGCCATTTCCTGGCCTTGCGGCAGGTGTCGCAGCTACCGATTCCATACAGC
>JAPUKV010000209.1 GCA_027295475.1 Pseudomonadota bacterium | reverse complement strand
AGTGCGGTTTCGCCGACCTCTGCTTTGGCGCTGAATGACACGCGTCCGAGCGCATCAGGGTCAGCAGTGGCTGGCGTGTCAACACCGAGTGTCTGCATCAGCGCTTTCAGTGAGAAAGGCTGGACCGCGATCGTCATTTTCGGCTGCGGGTTGGCACTCGAGTACGGCTCAACATCGGCCGACATGTCCAGGCCGAAAAGTGACAACTCCATCTCGCCCATCGTTACGCTCTCGGCAACCATATCCACCTCAACTGCAGGTGCCGCGAAGCGGAAGTCGGTTGTCTCGGCAACGATGCCGTCCAGCTGCCCGTCGATAACAAAACCCTTGATCGAGAGGTTCTCGTTGCCTTCGGAGAGTGTCATCGTGCCGGCAAACCGCAGATGGCCCGAGACCCCGACCGGCTCTGCACTGAAATCGAATTCGGCATCAAAATCGAAAGGCTTGCCTGCTGTAATACTGCTCATTTTCAGCGTGAGCCCGCTGATCGAATTGGCGGTGCCTGCCTGTGCATCGAGGAAGGAAATTGACGCATTGCCCAGTCGGAAGTCGGCGATATCCAGGGCTCTCGTACCACCTGTCTCGTCCGTTTCTGCCGCAGGCGTTGCTTCGGCCGCCTCGGCGAGATCATCCCAGTTGTTTGTGCCGTTCGCGGCCACCTCAAGATTGAGGGAAAAAGAGTCCAGCGAGGCGGTGCCAATTGCCACCTTTTGCTGAAACAGAAGCGGCATCAGCCTGACGCTTAGTCTTGCCTCTTCGAAGCTCAAGAAAGGCTTGTCGCCAAACCCCTCCGCGTTGCCAAGGCGCGTACTGCCGACGTTGACCGCTATCCAGGGAAAGACACTGAGTGACAAGTCGCCCTCTATGACCAGGTCGCGCCCAGTCAATTCCTTCACCTGTGCGGAAATCTCGTCCCGAAAATCGTTGGGATCAAAAAACAAAAACAGCGCGACCGAAGCGAGTACCGCGAGGCCCACGATACCGGCAATAAAAAGTAAGAGAGGTTTTACAAGGCGTCCCATAACGATATTCCTAGGCGTGAGGCCGGAAGAATATCATTGTGCCGGGAAAAAACAGGGGACGAATCCCGTTTTTCCCAGAAAGCGATCAAAAATCGCAGACTAACCAGGATAATGGGGTCCATCCCCTTGTCGATATCGTCGTTAAGCTTGTTGGGCCGCTTGCTGGATGTTGAAAAAGTCATTCATGACTTATTCAACCACGCGATCCGAAAAGTGCGATTTTCGGATCGTTAACATTTTCACTGGCTTACAGCCATCGAAAATAACGGTACATCCCTGTACCGGCCAGCAGGCCGCCGAAAAACAGGGTTTTTCAACAGCCTGCTAGTCCTTGCAAAGGCGGAGGTCGCCATTCAGGGTTTTGATCGTCACGCGGCCTTTGCCGTCTCCCTCGGTGAACTTCAGCTCCGTACCCGGAGTGTATTCGCTGGTCCTGACGGGATCCGGGCCGAAGCAGTTTCGAATACCGCCATTGAACGTCTCAATATCGAAGCGGGCAGAGACTGCGTTGCTGAAATTGATATCCAGGTCTCCGTTTATCGTCTCGACGCTGAACGTTGCATCCTCTGACAGCGCTGCATCAAAAACGATGTCGCCGGTTACCGTCTCCATACGGACTCGCTCCAGGTTGCTGTTGACCAGAACGAGACCACCACTGATGGAATTAGCGGTAACTTCTCCGGCAAGATTCTGAATGTCAATATCACCGCTTACGGCGCTCAGTTCGGCGTGCGCCACTTTATCATCGCCCTGCACTTCGACGTCTCCGCTCACGGTCTCGATCTCGATATCGGCAGCATGAACCTCAATGTCGATATCTCCGCTGACAGATTGCAATCGCAGTACTCCGAAAACATTTGTTATATCGATGTCGGCGCTTACGCCGACAACCTTGACCGAGCTCATTTCCGGCACATGAATAACCAGGTCGCTGGAAATATTGCGCGTGCCCCCGTCCGGAGCCTTGACCGTAATCTCGATTTCATCATCGTCACGCTTGAAGATCAGCTCCTTAACGCCGCTACCGAGATTGCCGCTTATTTCGACTTCATCGCGCGACCAACCAGTGACCTCAACTGATCCGGAAATGTTGGAAATGGTCACCACGCCATCCGAAGCTGCATCCAGCCTTTGGTCTATGCTGTCGGCCATTGCTGTGGCGCCAATCAAACTCAAACAAGTCAGGGTTAAAATTCTCATAATCAGTCTCTTCATTTCAGGTGGGTTTCTGCGGTGCTTACCCTTATCGCACTGCCTTAAATATCCGTTCTCAACATCGCGGCGTTCGCGACGCGGTCAATTTTCATCATTACCGACAGCTCTTCACGATATGTACTGAGGAGCAGTTCCTGCAGCAATATGTTGTCTGGCTCATCGACCAGTGCACTGTTAATCTCGTCGATGGCTGCACGAATCGCATCGATGTTTTTCTCCACCTCAGCGCGTACTTCAGGCGACAGGCGCTCGAGTTCTTCATCGAGCTGTGCTTTCAGGCTGCTGCGCGCATCCTGATAACCAGGACCGAGCGTGTAGTGGCCCCCAAAGCTTGCCCGCTCATAATTGAGCCCCGTATTGTCCGTGACAAGCGTCGCGACCGGCGTCTTCTCATTCATCGCCAGATACGTCAGGCCCGACGAGGCGCCGACAAGCAGCAGCACTGCCGCCGCCTGTGCAAATACGGTATTCCAGCGTGTCCGCGAAGGCCTGGCAATTGCGTTTTCAATGTCCGGCCACAGATCGTGCTCGGGCGCGACCTCCGTCTCAAGCGCACGCGCCGCTTCCATCAGTTTGTCGTCAAAGCTTTGCTTCTCATTCATGACTAATATCCGTTTTGCTGCAGTTGCTGCGCAAGTAGTCTTTTCGCGCGGTGCAATTGTGCCTTGCTCGTGCCTACCGCTATACCGAGCATGTTGCTCGTTTCATCATGGCTGTAGCCGTATACGGCGTGCAGCACAAAGACACGTCTCGCTCCACCTGGTAACTCATCGACTGCTTTTTGCAGGTCCTCGAAATTACCGCTGTCGCCCACCGTTCTTGCTGCGGGCGAGATGTCCGTCACGGCCTGGATACGATCCCACTCGCGCCGCGACTTTCTCATGCGCGCGAGTACCGAGTTCACGGCGATTCGGTGCAACCAGCTACTGAACGCGCTGTCGCCCCGAAACTTTGAGAGCTTTCTCCAGGCCTGGATAAACGCATCCTGCGTACAGTCCTCAGCCTCGCTGGCATTGCCCGTCATACGCAGGCAGAGGCCGTAGATCTTGTCGACGTGCAGCCTGTAGAGCGATTCGAAGGCGGACGTGTCCGCCTGCCGGGCGCGCTCCACCCAGTCAAGCTCGTCGGTAAGACCCTGCTCTGTCACCACTGCCACCGCGTTACCCGCTGCGGCACCGGCTGCCATAAGCGCTTCCAAAGACCCTTTCTCCTCATGCTTTACTACTTTGATGCCAGTCGTTGCGTAATGGTTTAAGCCCATTTGCCCGCTACGGTCAAATTTCCCTTGTGAGACTGAGATTTACGGTGATTCTGGTATCATGCGTCAGGCCCTCTCTTGACGCTGCTGGCCGAGTATTTCGCCCGTTGCGGCGGCGGCAAGCCGAACAATAAGAACGATGAGAATTATGACGACATGTCCGGTTTCCGGGCGCATGCGCAAAACCACCGGCAAGTTACCTACGGAGACAACTCAGAACTGATGGCGGGGCATTCGATTCTATATCTGGGCCGCGGTGATTTTTCAGCCAATTTTCTCAAAAAGCTGAAGGCTTCACGTTACTGCAGCCGGCTGAGCCGGTCTGAGACGCTGGCAATCCCCGACGACGCGCCGGCAATGATCGATCTGGTTTTGTTCGAAGCAGGACCGGCTATTGCGCAGTCTGGCCAAACGCTGCACGAACTCATCCACGCGTTGGGCGACTATCCGGTTGTCGCGGCTACCACACGGCAGCAAGAACATCGTGGCATTGCTGCTGTTCGCCTGGGGGCGCAGAGTTTTGTCTGTGTGGACGATATTTCCGAAGCAGAGCAGGAGGCCGTCTTTGACCATGCAATACAGAGATTCCGACTTCTGACGCGTCTGTCCGACACCGACGGTACCGTACTGGGCATTCTCAAGAGCATAAACGACGGTGTCATCGTCGTTGACCGCCACGGAAATGTGCTGGATATCAATCCGGCCGCCCGTTCGATACTCAGTCTCACGCCCAGACAGCGCCCGGCTGACAAGTGGGCCGACAATTTCTGCAATATCGCGCCGGACGGTCAGACGCTTCTCAACGCCAAAGATATGCCGCTGGTCAAGGCACGCAGAGGTCAGAAATTCAGTAACCAGATCGCCGTCTATCGCGTTCCCGAGCAGCAGGACACGATTCTCAGCATCAACGGACAGGGTCTGTTCGACGGCAACCAGTCACTGCTCGGCGGTGTCATAACTTTTCGCGATATTACTAACACGATGAAGAGGACGGTCGAGCTCGAGAAGCGTGCCCAGTACGACGAACTGACGCTGATGCCGAACCGCCGTCTCTTTATTCGCCAACTGGAAAAAGCAATCGGCCGCAGTCAACGAGCGTCAAGAGCGCTGGCTGTGCTTTTCATCGATCTCGACAAATTCAAGTCGGTGAACGATACGCTCGGTCACGACGTTGGCGACGAAGTGCTGCGGCAGGTTGCCGACCGACTGACAAAAAATCTGCGTATTGGCGATTTTTCAGGCCGTTGGGGCGGCGACGAGTTCGTCGTCATGCTCGAAGACTTTGGAGAGTCAAGAAACGTGGCGGCAGCGGCACAAAAACTCGTGTTGGTCCTGTCGGAAAAATATCTCGTAGGCGGCAGCGAAGTTTATGCTACACCGAGCATCGGTATCGCCAATTATCCGGACTCAGGCACGGAGGCCAAGCGTTTGATCAAGGCGGCAGATCTCGCGATGTACCAGGCAAAGCAGCGCGGTGGCGGTCGCTTCCAGTTTTACTCGAGTGCACTGAACACCAAACTCGAGCAGCGCGACGAACTGGAACTTGGCCTGCGGCATGCCCTGGTCCGCGATGAGTTCCTCCTGCACTACCAGCCGCGAATCGATGTTGACTCGGGACGTCTGATTGGTCTTGAGGCTTTGCTTCGCTGGCAACACCCGCGCTTTGGTTTACTGCCTCCGGCGCGGTTCTTGACCATCCTCGAAAGTAGCGGTCTCATTCACTCCGCGGGCGAGTGGGTTATCGATACTGCTTGCCGCCAATTGGCAGCCTGGCAACACCAGTTCGAGCTGCCGGATCTCGCGATGGCTATTAATCTCTCGCGGCCACAATTGACGCACGGCAGGCTCGTCGAAGCAGTGTCCAAGTCGCTCGAAAATACTGCACTCGATCCGGGTTGTATCGAATTTGAAATTGGTGACGGCGACATCGTCAAGAGACGGTCTTCAGAGCTTGAAACACTGCATGATCTTCGGAATCTCGGGGTGAGACTGTCGCTGGATCACTTCGGAACCGGTGACCTTTCATTCAGTTCGCTCGACACGGGGGTGATCGACAGTTTTGTGCTTGACCCGTCGCTGATCCAGGATGTCGAAATCAACGGCAGCCATCAGCGCATCGTTCGCGCCGCCATCGCGATGGCGCGGGGACTCGATATCGAAGTGGCAGCGGAAGGCGTCGAAACGATCACGCAACTCGAGTTTCTAAGAAGTTGTCAATGCGATCTCGCGCAGGGTTATCTGATCAGCAAACCCATGCGGGCCGAGAAAGTATCGTCACTTTTGAGAAGTGAGATTGCCGGCACGCGATTGCTCAGTCGCGGCATGCCCTAGCCCGAATGTTTGAAAAATAAGGGGCGGAACCCGTTTTTGTCATCGGGTCCGCTCACGGCTTGCGTCGGGTATATCCCCCTCGCTCGGGCCTTAAACTCGCTCGTGGAACACACCCGACGCAAGCCGCTCGCAAAATCAGCAAGAATCGGGATCCGTCCCCGATTTTATTAGCAACCGTCGGTATAACTGATAACGACTGGCTCGGACTCCGGGTTCGGCGGGGGAATGTACAAAACGGCGCAGCCCGGTGTCGACATCAACTCCTTATGCTGCCAGTACCCGACCTTGAACAGGAAATCGCCGCTGTTAACCACGACCTCACTGATCGAATTCTCGGTCGGATAACCAAAGCGCATCTCGAGCATCTGCCCATCCACGGTGAGTCTGGCCGGCCGGCCGTTCGATAGCCAGATGCGGTTGGTCAAATGAGCCGAACTCCGGACGTTGGTGGCAAGAGCTTCTACAGCGCCGGCCCGGACCTCCTTGTTGATGGCCACGAAACGCGGCATGGCGGCGGCGGCGAGCATCGCCAGCACGGCTACGACTATCAACAATTCCGTGAATGTAAAGGCTCTTTGTAAACTCACCGGGGCCACCGAAAAAAGGCTTCTGACCCTTTTTACGCGTCCGGTGGCTGAGGTCTGTGACCGGAGTCACGAAACGCAGACAGGCTGAAATGAGGGGTCAAACTGAACCAGGGCGGGGCCCTTCAGAATCTGGGGTGCCACAGATTCTGCAGGGCCCCGCCCTGGTTTCTAGCAGAGCTGTCTGAGGAAAATGGCCGGGTCTTCGCCTTTTTCCAACACTTCGACGAGCGCGGAACCTACGATGGCGCCGGCGGCGTGTTGGCCGACGTTGACGACGTCTTCAGCCGAACGTATGCCGAAGCCTGCACAAACCGGCAGCGTCGATGCTTCCGCCACTGTATCGAGGTAGCCGGCCAGGTCCGCGGGTAGCCCACTGTCTCCTCCCGTGGTGCCGGTAATCGTTACCGCATAAAGGAATCCACGCGATTCCCTGGCCAGCAACCTGAGTCTTTCGGGAGGGGTTGCGGGCGTAACCAGTTGGATAAGACCGACGCCTTTTTGTTCGAGTGCGTCCCGAATTTCGCTGCTTTCTTCAAACGGCAGGTCCGGTACGATGAAACCGCATACGCCGGTGTCGAGGGCGCGTTGTGCGAGGGCCTCAAAACCGAAAGCGAGCAGTGGATTGAGGTAGGACATGAAAACGATCGGTGTTTTGATTTCGCCCCGGATCGATTCGAGCTGATCGAAAATCCATTTCAGCGTGACACCTTTCTGGATCGCAACAAAACTGGACCTCTGAATCGTCATGCCGTCTGCCATCGGGTCGGAAAATGGAACGCCGATTTCAACTACGTCTCCAACTTCAGCAATTGCACGTAGCGTATTCAGAAACTCTGCAGGTTCCGGATATCCGGCAGTAAAGAACGGCACGAGGCCGGTTCGGCCATCGGCGTTGGCCGCTTCGATGGCTGCGCTTATCGACTCATGCGGCTGCATGAGTTCGTGCTCTCGTCGCGTATTTCGTCAATGTCGGCAAGTCTTTGTCACCCCTTCCCGAGTTGCCGATCAGTATCCGTTTGCCGGGGTGCTCCTGCGACCAGCGTTTCGCCGCGGCATAAGCATGCGCCGTTTCGAGCGCGGTCAGTATGCCCTCCGTCTCACAGAGTTCCTCGAGAGCCTCGAGCGCTTCATCGTCACTCGCCGTCACATACGTCACCCTGTCTACCGCCTGCAGCAAAGCATGCTCCGGCCCGACGCCGGAGTAGTCCAGTCCGGCGGAAATCGAATGCGTCTCCTGCACCTGCCCGTCATCGTTCTGCAGGATCAGCGAGTAACAACCCTGCAATACACCGGCCGTCCCGGTTGCAAGCGTTGCCGCATTTTGCCCCAGCCCGTCTCCGGTGCCGCCGGCCTCAACGCCGATCAACTCGATATCGTCTGCAAGCAATGGGTAAAAAAGACCGATCGCATTAGAGCCACCGCCAACACAGGCAAACGCCACATCGGGCAAACTGCCGGCCAGGTCCAGCATCTGTTGCCGGGCCTCGGTACCGATCACCGATTGCAATTCGCGCACGAGGTAGGGATAGGGGTGCGCGCCGACCGCAGAGCCCAGGAGATAGTAGATGCCGGCAGGATCCGAAACCCATGCGCGCATGGCTTCGTCAATAGCCGCCCGCAAAGTCTTGTCGCCCGTTTCGACCGGCAACACTTCGGCGCCCAGGCGATGCATTCGATCAACATTCGGCGCCTGCCGTTCGATGTCGACCGCTCCCATATAGACACTGCAAGGCAGGCCAACCCTCGCACAGGCGGCGGCGGACGCGACGCCATGCTGACCGGCGCCAGTCTCCGCTATGACGCGCTCTGCACCAAGGCGTTTGGCCAGCAGCGCCTGGCCGATGGCATTATTTATTTTGTGCGCGCCGGTATGTGCGAGGTCTTCACGCTTGAGCCATACCTCCGTACCCCAGCGTTCGCCAAGCCGCGGCGCCGGACTCAATGCGGTCGGGCGTCCCACCCATTCACGCAACTCTTTCTGAAACTCGGCCTGAAATTCCGGGCTATGCAGGTGCTTCTTTACGCCTTCTTCCAGGCGCTCAAACGCCGGTACGAGTGTTTCCGGCACATAGCGCCCGCCAAAGGGCCCGAACCGGCCACGCTCATCCGGCAGCTCGCCCTCTATCAAGGCTTTCCGCAGCGCTGCAGCTTCGTTGGGCCCCAGTATCGACTTCATTCGCAGTGCCCCTGAGATTGATTGCTGCCTGGATTCGGCGTAGCTCTTACCGCCTCGATAAACGCTCGTATGAGGTCCGGGTCTTTAGCTCCCGGCGCCGATTCAACAGCGCTCGACACGTCGACGCCGAATGGCCCGACCTGCCGAATCGCATCAGCAACATTCTCGGGGCCGAGTCCGCCGGCCAGTATCAGCCTGGCGCGGTCTGCGAGTTTGCCAGCGATGCTCCAGTCAACAGTCGCACCCTGGCCGCTTGCCACGCCTTCATAAACAAACGTGCCCGGCAGGTCTCCGTTCCCGGGAACCTTGCCTTCCCGAATGACCGGCCATTTCGTAATGTCGTCCCGCACCTCCAGGTATCGAAAGTCTTCTGCGTCCGTCTGCAGGATGTCCGGGCAGAAAATCGTTTGCACCTCCTCCCATTCTTCGACACTCGGGTGCTTCATGACGGCAACACGCAGTATGTGCTCCGGCACGTTTGCGGCTATGAATGTCGCGTGCCGTACCGTCACCTGCCGTACCGATTTCGCGAACACGAAACCGACAGCATCGGCACCCGCTTCTACCGCAGCATCCACGGATGCTGCGTACTTCAATCCACAGATTTTTATCAGGCAGGACACGGCGTTCCTAAAAACTCAGCGCGTGGCTTCACGCGGTTCTCCTTTCGCGGCCGGCCGTGAGCATTTCCCGAATCAGTTGTCCGGGATCCGGGCTGCGCATCAGTGCTGTGCCGACGAGCGCCAGGCTATATCCCCAACCTGCCGCCGCGGCCGCATCGTGCCCATTATGCAGGCCGCTTTCGGCAACACACGCACAACCTTGCGGCAAACGCGGCCCGAGCATTTTCAAGCGTTCCGGGTCGACATGCAATGTACGGAGGTTCCGCGTGTTAACGCCGAAGAGCAAGCTGCCGCGCTCCGCCTGCTCGCGATGCCGGGCCCCATCGAGTAATGCCGACGCGCGCTGCAGATCTTCTGCATCGAACGACTCCAGCAGGACGAACATGGCATGTTCGTACGCGCAGTTCAGCATGTCCTCGATTTGCGTTGCCGACAACATGGTCACAATGAGCAGAACGCCGCTTGCGCCGGCGGCCCTTGCCTCAAGGATCTGTATCGGATCGACAAGAAAGTCCTTTCGCATGACCGGCACGGAAGCATGCGCGACAGCGCGGACGACCTCCTCCAGATGTGCAAGCTCACCGGCAAACTGTGTCGGTTCAGTCAGGACTGATATCGCAGCGGCCCCGCCCTCCACGTATCGAGCCGCCTGCTCGCTGCGGCTCGAAGACGCGGCGGCGAGCGCTCCTTCCGCTGGTGAGCGGTTCTTGAGCTCGGCGATCACCTCGAAAGCACCCAGTTGCAGCGGGACCAGCGGCAGGTCCAGGTCGGCGGATCGCAGCGAGCCCTGCGCCGCCGACGCCCTGTCAGCGCTTGCTCTGGCCATCGTTTTCAGAAAGTCGCTCATGCGGCTGCAAAGTGTCTTTTCAGGTCATCGAGCAGTTTCTTTGCAGCGCCGTCGTCGATGCCCGCCGCAGCCATGTCGACGCCCTCTTGCGCATCTCCGACCATGCCGAGCACTTCCAGCACGAGCGATGTGCCCATCAGCAAGGCATCGCGGTGTGGTCCCCTGTCTTCGTTGTCGAATACGCGAATCAGCTCTCCGGCATTGTGTTTTGCGTCGCCGCCGGCCAGTTCCTCGGGCTTGCAGCGTTTGAGGCCATACTGTTCCGGTGTTCTTACGGTTTCTTCAACTGAACCCCTTCGGGTATCGTAAAGAACAAACTCTCCGACCGGCGTCGCTTCGTCCCATCCGGGTTCGCCATGCACGACAAACGCCCTCTCGATCGGCATACCAGCCAGCGTGTCCGCCATGAGCCTGGCAGTGTCTTTGCTGAATGCGCCAATCAATTGAAACGGTGGCGCCGCAGGATTGACGAGTGGTCCGAGCAGATTGAAGACGGTGCGAACACCCAATGCGCCGCGCACAGGCATGATCGCTTTCATTGCCGGATGAAAGGCCGGCGCAAACAGAAACGTGAAATTGGTGGCGGCCAGGCAATCGATGACTGCCTGTTCATCGAGCGGCAGTGGCATACCGAGATGCTCCAGCATGTCGGCGCTGCCCGATTCGCTGGAGATCGCCCGATTGCCGTGTTTGACGACGCGCGCACCGCAGGCAGCCGCCAGCAACCCTGTGCCGGTAGACAGGTTCAGGCTGCCCGAGCCATCACCTCCGGTGCCGGCGGTGTCTACGGTCGGCGCGCCGTCAGGTATCGCAGGATGCAGTGCGAGTTCGCGCATGGCGATTGCGAAGCCGCGTATCTCGTCCGCCGTCTCTCCTTTCGCCCTCAAGCCGGCCAGCCATGCGCCCGCGAGAGCCGGCGCCATTTCGCCGGCGGCGAGGTCGTGCATGAGCGCGGCGGCCTCCGACTCCGTCAGTGATTCGCCGTCGAGGATTCGCTCCAGCAATTGACGATTGCTCATCGACTTGTCATCCGCATGAAGCTATCCATCAATCGATCGCCCTCAGGCGTCAGCACGCTCTCAGGATGAAATTGCACGCCTTCGAGCGGCAGGTCCTTGTGTCGCACACCCATGATTTCTCCCCTTCCCGTCTGTGCTGTCAGCTCAAGAACATCCGGCAATGATGCCTGGTCTGCGCACAGTGAATGATAACGGCCGGCCTCGAACGGCTGGGATAATCCGGCATATACGGTTTTGTTGTCATGCTTCACCATGGATGTCTTGCCATGCATCAGGCGTTCGGCGCGCACGATTTCGCCACCGAAATGACTGACGAGACACTGGTGCCCGAGACAGACGCCGAGCACCGGTACTTTTTCCGCGAACACGCCGATCATCGTGAGCGACACACCGGCATCTTCGGGCCGCCCGGGACCCGGTGAGATTACAAGGTGGCTGGGCTCGAGATCGAGCGCCTCGTCGGTGTCAATCGCGTCGTTTCGATAGACGAGGACCTCTGCTCCCTGCGCTGCAAATCCCTGCACCAGGTTATACGTGAACGAGTCATAATTATCGATCAGCAGGATGCGCACGTCCGCATGCTTCATAAGCCCTCCCCCGCGATCTCGAGGGCCCGGCGAAGAATTGCGCTCTTGGCGAGGACTTCCTGGAACTCCCGCTGCGGCACGCTGTCTGCGACGATGCCCGCGCCGGCCTGATAACTGTACTCGTTGCCGTTGAACACGAGCGTGCGGATTGTGATCGCCTGGTCCATATCACCGCCATTGCCATAGTAACCGGCCGTGCCAGCGTAAAGACCGCGACCAACATCTTCCATTTCCTCGATTATTTCCATAGCCCGCACTTTGGGCGCACCAACGAGCGTGCCGGCCGGAAAACTCGCGGCAAACAAATCGAACGCATCGTATTCGGGAGCCAGCTCGCCCTGCACGCCGCTGACGATGTGCATCACGTGGCTGTATCGCTCGATCGCGCGGTACGGGTCGACCTGCACGCTGCCCGCCACCGCGACGCGTCCAAGGTCATTGCGGGCCAGGTCGACCAGCATCACGTGTTCGGCGGACTCCTTCGGATCGCCCAGCAACGAGATCTCGTTGTTTCTGTCCTCTTCCGCTGTTCTTCCACGCGGTATAGTGCCGGCGATCGGTCTCAGGGAAGCGGTTCTGCCGTTCAATTTGACCAGCGCTTCCGGTGAAGACCCGACTACTTTCAGATCTCCGAACTCGAGAAAAAACATGTAGGGCGACGGGTTGAGCAGCCGCAATGCACGATAGACCTCGAATGGCGGGACATTCGACTCGCCACGAAACAAAACAGACAAGACAATCTGGTAAATGTCGCCAGCCGCTATGTACTCCTTGCAGGCCTCCACCCGTTCCGCAAAATGCGTGTCGGTCATGCTGCCAACGGCCGGGGATGTCGATATGGTATTGCCGTTTGACGGTATCGCTCCGCGCAAAAGTTTGATCACTTCCTTTCTCAGGCTTTCGCGTTCAGCGGCAGGACCATCGTGCAGCAGGGCAACGCGTCGAGTCAGGTGGTCGAACACCAGTGTGGATGACGGCGCAATGAATGCCGCTTCCGGAATGCCGGCTTGCCGTGTGGTTTTTCGCGGCAATCGTTCGAACAAACGCGCGACGTCATAGCCGGATACGCCGACGAGACCGCCTGAGAACGGCAGGCCCTCGACGAACGGCTTCGGTCTCGGTGCTGCCGCCAATGCCTTTCGGAGCAGGTTCAGGTAGTCCGTCTGATTCTGCGGGCACTCGAATACCTCGTCGCCGATCGACAATTTCTGGCCGTCGAGGCGGACCTCGAGCGCATCACCGAAGCCAAGGAACGAATACCGCGCTAGCCGCTCACCGCCCTCGACACTCTCGAGCAGGAACATAGGCTTGAGGTCCCGAAGCTTGAGATACGCCGATACCGGCGTATCCAGATCTGCTGCGATGTCGAAAGGTGCCTGCATTTATGCCCTTACCCATAAAAAAACCCACCCCCACGATCTGGCGGAGATGGGCTTGTTAGTTCGTTTTGCTCTGCTAAACGTCAGCCAGCCGCCCACTCCCCCGGGGACAGCCACGACCAGTTCCGATCTTGCGCGTAGTGAGCATTCATGGAACCAAGTATCTCCGCGACTTGTGTCACCGTCAAGCGAAATAGGCTGTCATCAGAGGTCATAGAGTAGCGGCAGAATGAGTGAAAAGCCGATCCACATGATGACCGTGAGCGGTATGCCGACCCTTAGAAAGTCCGAAGACTTATATCCGCCGGCGCTGCGGATAAGCAGGTTGGTCTGGTAGCCGAACGACGTCGCATAACTCATGTTGGCACCAAAAAGCACTGCCAGCACGAAAGGCTCCGGACTGGCGTTCAGCTGCTGGGCAACCGCAACTGCAATCGGCGTGCCAATGACGGCTGCGGCATTGTTGGAGACGACATTGGTCAGGATCGCCATAATCAGCATGAAAGCACTCAATATGAATGGGATCTCCATGCCGGAGGCAACATTGACGAAACTCATCGCGAGGTAGTCGGCCATGCCGGTGCCCATCAGAGCCTTACCGAGCGCCAGGCTCGTCACGATAATCATGATCACCGGCGTCGACAGCGCATGTGCTGCATCCCGCCAGGTCAAACAACCCATTAACATGATCAGTCCGACGCCGATCATTGCGCTCACGGAAATCGGCATGATGCCGACAGCGGCGGCGACTACCACGAACGCCATGGCCGCCAGGGCCCGGTTGGCGCGATGTGTATGCGGCAGGTCGGTCGTGCCGTCCAGTACAAGCATGTTGCCGCTGGCTTTCAGGTTATCGATTGACTCGCGCGAGCCCTGAACCAGCAGGACGTCACCGGCGCGGAGCCGGATCATGTTGAGGTCACCGGTGACCTGAGAGCTCGGTGCCCGCGCCCTGTGAACCGCCAGCGGCAAGAGTCCAAAACTGCTGCTGAAGCGCGCCGCGGCCAGGCTTCGCAAATGCAACGGGGAACCGCGGGTCACCACCACTTCCGCGAGCTGCTGTCCCTCGGCTTCCAGCGGGGTATCTTCATCGACCGGGTGCTCGATGTCCGAAATGTTGTAAAGCGTTGCACCGAGAACCCGTTCAAAGTGCTTGAGGTTATCCGGCGAGTCTTGCACAAACAGACGGTCACCAGGCTGCAGCGTCACCGACGGTAATTTGGCAAGGAACAGGGATTCACTGCGCTGTATCTTGTCCACACGCATGTGCCCATCGGTTTTTGCGAGTACTTCGGAAAGACTCTTGCCGTCGGCGAAACTGCCTTCCTTGATATGCAGCTGGCTCGAAAACACTCGCGGTGAGGTATCCGCCATCGGCGGGTCGCGCTCCGGCAACAAGCGAGGTGCAATCAGCCATAGAAATGCGAGGCCGATGCCACCGACGAGGACGACAGGCAGCATGAAGTCGAACATCGTAAGGCGTTCCATGCCCAGATCTTCCGAAATGCCGACAACCAGAAGGTTTGTCGAGGTCCCGATCGTCGTGGACATCCCGCCGATTATCGTGGCGAGGCCCATCGGCAACATGACACCCGAGACCGGAAACTTCACCCTGAGCGATACACCGACCAGTATCGGCATCAGCAACACGACGATGGGCGTGTTGTTCATGAATGCGCTGAGCACGGCTGCGGCCACCAGCGTGACAAGTAAGGCAAGTACCGGTCGCGTTGACCATGCGCGCCCAACGATCGTTGCCAACGGCTGCAACGCGCCAGTCGTCTCGAGCGCCTTGCCGACAATCATCAGCGCGCAGATCGTTATCAGTGCCTCGTTGCCAAATCCGGCAAAAAACTCGACCGGTCCAACGGGAACGCCATCACCCACGTAGGGAAAGAACTGAAAACCCGCGACGAGAACAATGAGAATTCCCAGGCTCGAGGATTCGAGTGGAATGCGGTCACGCGTAAACAGGAAGAGGGCTACTACGGTAAGCAGCAGGACAGCAATCCCGTGAGCATCTGGTGTTATCTGGTGCAACGGATCCTCGCGAACTCAGGGTTTATTGCGTCATCACGCAACGCAACTCTGTCAATTATTTTCGGCGCCAGTGTACTTGACACCCGGAACGCTCCGAATGATCTGAACCTGATCGCTTTGAGCCAGGTATGCTGTCCCCGGAAATTCCTCAGCCGACAGACCGTATATCAGTTCATACCCCGGCCGCAATGAGCGAACGGGCATTTCGCCGTTGCATAATGGCCCAAGCCCTGCTGTGAAAGCTCTTAAACGCTTCAATATTCCAGCCACTCAGGGGTGGTTGGCCGGCAAACGCATAAGCATCGGCATGCGCCAGGACCGGCAGGAGATCGGTAAAGCCCGCCTCGACGTCGCCTCCTTCCGGCAGCACCGAATACGGTGACATGACCAGCAAGTTTCGATGTCTTACGGCCGAGTTTGCAAGGGCCAGACGCCACCGGCGTTGCCAGTTTTGTCTGTGTGAGTGGTCACACAGGTCCTTCGACGGATCCGAGCGTGCCAGTGCCGGCAACAAGTCGGTCTGGCCGGCGATAAGCCGCGACCGGTCCCACAGGGTTTTTCGTAATCGCAGAATGGTCTCGTCGAGCCATTGCAGGCATTTGAGGCCGGCAGGATCCACACCGCGTTTTCGCACCAGGTCGCCAATACCGCTAATTACAATACCAAGTCTGCGGTTCAACCATGCGTCGCTCCGCTGACACGCCGTCGGCCAGCTAAGGACGTCCAGCAATTGATCGCCAAGGTCGATGCAACCTTCGAGTGCGGTTTGCAACAGCGGCCAGTTGATCTGTCCGTTGCCATCTGCAAAGCGCGCCAGGTGCAGACTGATTGGCAACCAGGCGGAGCCCGCAGGCACCTGCATGCCGTGGAGTGGCAATATGGCATCTGCGGCTTCATCGCCCAGGAGTGGACAGCCTGTCCTGACGCCCGCTCCGTAAGCGGGTATCAACGAGGCCTCCGATTTTCGCTGGCGCCACAGAAACGACCAGTTCCTGTCCGTTTCCTCCTGGACCCTGTCGTTCTTGTGACGCTGCATTTGCAGGCTGTCCAGGATCACGTATCGCGGCCCGCTCCCAAGCAGCGTGCGCGAAATCAGCAAGTAAGCCTGCAGCGGTATCTGATGGGAACGCAGACTGAGGCCGATTTTCGACATCCGCGGTTTGTCCGCGCCCAGGGAGTTCCGCAGACGAGAACAAAAGTCTTCGAGAACCTGGATGCCGCTGTCGCACGGACCCAGCTCTCTCAGCGACAGCGTAACCGGTATGCCGCCGTCAGTCAGCGCGGCGACGCGGTGCAGGAAGTGCTCCGCTGCCAGGTCAGATCGGCCGAGCTCCCGTGGCCACACCTGCAGATCCGCACCACCGGCCGTAACGCCAGACTCGCCCGGCAGCAGGCCCGGCCGGAGGCCCAGGCCGCGCAAGCTCGCCACCAGGCTACGGGCAATGCCTGTTACCGATCCCGGCGTGCGCCGGTCGGTCTGCTGCCGAGCTGGAAGAGCATCGAACGCTGTTGCTTTTTGTAACATACCGGTCCGTCCCTGGACTTTTTTGCATTGTCATCTGATTTGCGGCCCTATGCCGCCTAACTAACTGGGCAGCTTGCGGAGTTTTTGCTATTGTCGCGGCGCCCCACCTGCCTGCGAGGATGGACAGGCAAGGGCCACGACATGAGTTTTAGATCATTACTCGATTCATGGACCAATCAGGAGGCGCCGGCCACTATCGATACAGACTACTCGGTAGGACTATCCGTCGACGACACTGTACCTATCCACGCGTCGGTCGGCCTGGACGCGGAGCCCACCTTCACCGAACCGATATCGGCCTCGCTCGATGAGCTCGAGGCGGAAAATGGTCAGGAAACATAAAAGAGGATCGAACACATGCCATCGTTTGATGTAGTTAGCGAATTTGACGCACACGAAGCAAGCAACGCTGTCGATCAGGCGAACCGCGAAGTCAGCACGCGTTTTGATTTCAAGGGAACGGGCTCAAAGTTTGAGCTTGAAGGGCAGTTGCTCACGCTCACGACACAATCTGATTTTCAGCTTAAGCAAATGCTGGATATCCTTCGTCAGAAACTCGCAAAGCGAGGTGTCGATATAGGCTGCATGAAAGAAGAAGAACCCGTGCTTACGGGCGACCAGGCGCGGCAAGAAGTTGTTCTGCGCAAAGGAATCGATATGCCGCTCGCAAGGAGCCTCGTTAAAACAGTAAAAAGCAGCAAGCTGAAGGTGCAGACAGCGATCCAGGGCGACAAGCTTCGGGTGAGCGGCAAGAAGCGAGATGATCTCCAGTCTGTCATTAGCTTGCTCAAAGACACAGCCGTCGACTTGCCATTGCAATACGAAAACTTTCGCGATTGAAAAAGTCCGGACAAGATCATGCGAAGAGCACTGCGCAGACAGGACATAACCTTTGAGGATAAGGTCCAGCCGTTACGGCATGATGTGCACACGCTTGGCACCCTCGTTGGCGAACTCTTAAAAGAACAGGGTGGGGAAGAGCTGTTCGACCTCGTAGAGAACGCGCGATTGCGTTCGATCCGGCGGCGCGAGGGCAATGAGAAGCCCGGCGAAGAACTGGCCGATATCGTCAAGAACCTCGATCTGTCGTTGGCGATGGAGGTCATTCGATCGTTCTCGACTTATTTTCAGGTGGTCAACATAGCCGAGAAAGTACACCGGATCAGGAGGCGCCGAGAGTACCTTCGGGAAGCAGGTCAATTCCAGCCGGGCGGTCTCGAAGAGACCCTCGTAAAACTGAAGGCCGCCGGTTTCGGCCTGG
Organism: Pseudomonadota bacterium; assembly: GCA_027295475.1. The sequence continues at coordinate 925 of JAPUKV010000209.1, read as the reverse complement.
ATGCGCTTCAGGATCTGCTAAACCGGATGCGTATAGAGCCCGTATTCACGGCACATCCCACGGAACCGACGCGACGCACGATTCTAAGAAAGGAGCAGAAGATCGTGCGGCACCTGATCGACATGTTGAACCCGACGATGACGGCGCAGGAGATGCATGTTTCCCTGGAGAACATCAAACTCCAAATAACGACGGGATGGCAAACGGACGAACACCCGTCTGAGCAGATGAGCGTCTCGGACGAGCTCGAGCACGTGCTCTTTTTTGTAACGGACGTTCTTTATCCTTCGATGCCCCCGTTCTATGAAGACATCGAGAACGCGGCCATACGCATTTATGGCGAGGAGGCGCGGTCTCTAAACGTGCCCAACCTCGTCAGCTTCGCATCGTGGGTCGGTGGCGACATGGACGGTAACCCGAACGTTAACGCGAAAACCATCCGCGCGACTATGGCGAGACAAAGGTCGCTGATTCTCAACCTCTATTACGATGAATGCGCGAGACTTTCGGGCAAATTAAGTCAGTCGAGCCAGCGAGTAAATATAGACAAGGCTATTCAGGAAAAAGTGGATGAGTACAGCCACATTTTTCCGAATGCGTATCACGCTGTGCCGTCAAGACACAGGGACATGCCTTACAGGGTCCTCCTCAGGCTGATTGAGCAACGCTTGCAGGCAACCTACGACGACGACGTCTATCCCTACGAGAAGGCGAGTCAGTTCGAGGCTGATATTTGCATGATCGAGAGCAGCCTCATAGCAAACAAAGGCGAACATGCCGGTCTTTTTGCCGTTCGCCGCCTGCTCAGGCGAATCAGGACATTCGGTTTCCATCTGGTCACGCTGGACGTAAGACAGGATGCGCTCGTTCACCGTCAGGTGGTCGGTGAGTGTCTGGGCGAAGCCGACTGGCTCGACTGGAGCCC
>JAPUKV010000208.1 GCA_027295475.1 Pseudomonadota bacterium | reverse complement strand
CGACAGGGAGCAAATTGCAGAGTTGCTCCGTGAGTTCGGTATCGAGAACAGCCAACAGGCAAGCCCGTTGCGGTTGCACTCGATGGCCTGTGTGGCGTTCCCGACCTGTGGCCTGGCGATGGCCGAAAGTGAGCGATACCTTCCGTCGCTAATCGACCGCATCGACGAACAACTCGAATTACATGGGCTTCGCGACGAAGCCATGACGATCCGCATGACTGGTTGTCCGAACGGCTGCGCCCGGCCTTATATCGCCGAGATCGGTCTGGTCGGGAAAGGTCCTGGCCAGTACAACCTTTATCTTGGTGCCGGATTCGCCGGCGACAGGCTGAACAAACTGTATCGTGAAAACATCGACGAGGAAGAGATCCTCGCTGCCCTCGACCCTTTGTTCGCGCGCTACGCGGGCGAACGAAACAACGGCGAGCATTTCGGTGACTTCGCCGTTCGCATCGGGGCAGTGGCGGAAGTCGGGGCTGGAAAGGAATTTCATCTGGATACTACTAATGGTTAGCAAGCAGAATAACGAAGAGATCGTGGAACTCAGCGAGTCGCGCAGCAGGCGTGCCGCTGAGTTGGTTTGCAGCCGCCAGCTGGAATCGATGTCTGCGGAGGAAAGAGTAAGCTGGGCTTTGACTCATCTGCCCGAGACCCACGTTCTCACCTCAAGTTTTGGTGCCCAGGCGGCGGTCATGCTGCACATGCTATCCAGCCAGCGTCCGGACATACCCGTCATCGTCATCGACACGGGCTATCTTTTTCCCGAGACATATCGCTTTATCGACGAGCTAACCCGATCTCTTCACCTGAACCTGACCATATTTCGTTCCGACCTGTCCAGAGCCTGGCAGGAAGCCCGCTTCGGCAAACGTTGGGAAGCGGGCATCAAAGGGATTGAGGCGTATAACCGCGACAACAAAGTCTTGCCCATGGAGCGCGCCCTCGACACGTTGAACGTCGGCACATGGTTTGCCGGGCTGCGGCGGAGCCAGTCGCAAAGTAGAAAGCAAACGCCCATCGTGGAATCGTCCGGCGAGCGCTGGAAAGTTCACCCGATTGCTGACTGGACCGATAGAGACGTCTATCAATATCTGCAGCAACATGATCTGCCGTATCACCCGCTGTGGGAAAAGGGCTATGTCTCTATCGGCGACGTTCACACGACGCGCTCGCTGGCCGATGTATCGAGCAGCGACGAAACGCGATTCTTCGGACTGACGCGCGAGTGTGGTTTACACGAAATGGACTTCGGGCGATCGGCCTGAAAGCTCCTACTACGCGGCGGCAGACAAATCGTCCGAGCAGCCGCCACGGATTGGCAGCTTCGTGTCTTTGAACAGCAAATCGATTTCTTCCTGTTGCTGGGCTTTCACCGCCAGGTCGACTTGCTGTGCATCAATATGCGGCGCAAACAGCCTGATGAAGTCGAGCATATAGCGCCGTAGTATTGCGTCCTTGCGGAACCCGATCCACGTCGTGCTGCGGGGAAACAGTCCTTCCGCATCGATCACGGTCAGGTCCTTATTGTCTGCGCACTCGTGAGCCATACTCGCAACGATACCGACGCCGAGTCCCATGCGGACATAAGTCTTGATTACGTCGGCGTCTCGTGCGGTGAAGACGACATCGGGTGTGAGGTTTTTTTCGGCAAACGCTTTCTTGAGCGATGACTCTCCCCCGAAACTGAAAACATAGGTCACAAGTGGATGGTCGGCCAGATCTTCGAGTGTCAGCTTTCGATCCAGCGCCGCGAGCTCGTGGTCGTTCGGGACAAGAATCGTGCGGTCCCAGCGATAACTCGGTACCAGCAGGAGCTCACCGAATAAGTGGTTCGATCCTGTGGCAATGGCAAAGTCGATTTCATTTGCGGCCACCATGTCGGCAATCTGTTCCGAGGTGCCCTGATGTAAATTCAGGTTGACGCCTGGGTATAATTTTCTGAAGGATTTTACGACTTCGGGCAGGACGTAGCGCGCCTGGGTATGGGTCGTGCCGATGGATAATGTGCCTTCCTCTTCCTGATAGTAGTCCGACGCCAGGCTACGGATGTTGTCCACCTCCTGCATGATGAGTCTGGCTCGATCGGTCACCTGGTGACCGGCGGCCGTCAGGCTTTCGAGACTCTTGCCCTTGCGCGAAAATAATTGCAGGCCGAGCTCCTCTTCCAGCAGCTTGAGCTGCTTGCTGACGCCGGGCTGGGACGTGTAGAGGCGATCAGCAGCCGCCGTGATATTCAGGCCGTTATCGACGATTGCGAGCAGGTACTTTAGCTGTTGTAGTTTCATAGGACTGCGTCTTGCCGATCCCGTTTGGCTCGACCAACCCTCTCTAGGACCGGCTTTGCCGGCAATTGTTGCAGGCAATACGGCCTCCATGACTCAAATGTGGCCGGAGACTATGCCGAGCCTGCTGTGTTGCGACAGTTTTCGCTGAGAATACCGATACTTATAACACGGTGGCATAAGGGCAGAAACATTCATTATTTTTCGTATTGCCCGGCACTCGCTATATTGGATGCCCTCCAGATAAGGCTGAGTCCGTGGATTACTTCCCCGCATTTCTGAACCTCAAAGACAGATCCTGCTTGCTGGTCGGTGGCGGCGTCGTGGCGTCACGCAAGGCGGATTTGCTGCTGGCTGCGGGTGCCCGGCTGACAGTTGTGGCGCCAGAGATCTGCCCGCTACTCAAGCGATACGTCACCTCAGGACGAATTACTCATCGTGTTGGCCGTTTTACTCCGTCAGATGTGCATGGCCACTGGCTGGTCGTCAATGCCAGCGACGATCCCGAGCTTGGCTCTCAGGTCTTCGCAGCCGCAAACGCAGCGCGGATCTTTTGCAATTCCGTCGATGATAAAGGGCTGTGCAGTTATGTTACACCTGCAATCATTGACCGGAGCCCCGTTATCGTGGCGGTATCGAGCGGCGGTGCGGCGCCGTTGCTGGCGCGCAAAATCCGCACACAGATTGAAACAATTCTGCCGGCGCGTCTCGGTCATCTCGCCACCCTGGCTTCCGCATGGCGGGACCGCGTCAAGAATCGAATTGACGATCTTCTAAGCCGACGCCGATTCTGGGAGCAGGTGTTCGATGGCGCCGTTTATGATGACGTGCTCGCCGGTCGACCACAGTCTGCAAGAAGAAACATCGCTGCCCTGCTCGAAGCAGCAACGCGAGCGCAGAAGAATGAAGGCGAGGTCTGGCTCGTTGGTGCAGGGCCCGGTGACCCCGGCTTGCTGACGATGCGGGCATTGCAACTCATGCAACGCGCGGATGTTATTGTGCACGATCGTCTCGTATCCGAAGAAGTACTTGCACTGGCAAGACGCGACGCCGAGAGAATCTCTGTGGGTAAAGCGCCCGGATGCAGATCCACTACACAGGATGAGATCAACGAGCTGCTGATACGCCTGGTACGCGACGGCAAGAGAGTTTGTCGGCTCAAAGGCGGCGATCCTTTTATATTTTGCCGTGGCGGCGAAGAGATAGAGGCGTTTGCGAGAGCTGAAATTCGCTACCAGGTAGTTCCGGGCATCACGGCCGCGGCCGGTTGCGCGGCGTATGCGGGCATACCGTTAACACACCGGGATATGGCACAGTCCGTCGTTCTCCTGACGGC
>JAPUKV010000207.1 GCA_027295475.1 Pseudomonadota bacterium | reverse complement strand
AGCCCCTGGCGAACTTCAGTGGCTACGAGTTCGGCATCGCGTTGCAGGGGATCGCCCCATCCGCCTCCACCCCAGGTGACGTAGTGCAGGAGATCGTCTTTGTTAACCTCGACATTGTCCACCTTCGAACCGAGCGCTACCTTTGTACCATCCGCTTTTTCCAACTGTTTCCAGGAACGCCTGGCAGGAATTCCGCCGTTGACACCCCAGGGCGGCACGAACCAGCGGTCATCGTGAATCGAAACCTTTCCTTTTTGCAGGAATCGGTAAGTCATATGGATGCCATTGCCACCCCGGTGCAGACCGGCTCCGCCTGAGTCGGCCGCGGACTCATATTTCTCGATAATCAACGGAAAGTAATTTTCAAGGAATTCATTGGGCACGTTCGTGAATCCGGGCCACAAAGAATGGCCGTCCATGCCGTCGCCGAGTGGCCGGCCGGGGATACCGCCGAAACCAATCTGAAATAGCTGATACCACTCTCCGTTATCGTCGAATCCGGAATACATCAGGTGAGGGCTGGACGAGAATCCCGCGGCGTTGAGAAACTCAGGTGTCTTTTGTCCGAGCAGGCCGCCGAGCACATCGAAAATTCGACCGAGGGCGTGGGTTCGGCAAGACAATGCGGCAGGGAACTCGGGTTTCAGCAAGGAGCGTTTCGGGATCCGCACATCGACAAGATCGTAGAAGCCGTCATTAAAAAGAATCTGCGGATCAAACACCATAATCATGTAAATGCCGAAAAACATCTTGAACATGTTTTCATTGAGGTAAAAATTGATGGACGAATCTGACTGCGGGTCCGTGCCGTCAAAATCGAGAATGACTTTGTCTCCCTCGCGCCACATCGTGCACTTGATCTTGAACGGGCCGTTACCGAGACCATCATCACACACGTAATCTTCAAACGATACGGGTTCTTCGCCGATTGCCTGATTGATCAGTTGCTTCATTGCCCGGTGATTTCTCAACAAAAGCTCGTCCATTGCAGATACAAAAACATCTTCACTGAAACGGTCGCAGATCTCATCAATACGCAGCGCCGCAACACGGCAGGACGCGACGATCGCGTGTAGATCGGCCTTGTACCACTCCGGCACACGGCTCTGATACATCGCGATCTTGAGAATATCTTCCTGAAACTCGCCTTTCCGGTAGAGTTTGACCGGAGGCAGGCGCAGCCCCTCTTCGAAAATGGATGCCGCGTCTGTTGGCAGTGAGCCGGGTACTTTGCCGCCTATGTCCGTCATGTGACCAAACATAGCAGCCCAGGTGATGATTCTGCCGCGCCGATAGATGGGCATGATAATGAGCTGATCATTGTTGTGACTGACAGCACCTTCACAGCTATATGGGTCACTGAGCAAGATGACATCGCCTTCTTCAATCTCGCCGTCGTAAAGGCGAAGGAATCCATCTATAAAAGAGCCAAACTGGCCCACAATCATCTTGCCGCTTCTATCCGCAATTAAGGGAAACGCATCACCTTGTTCACGAATGCTTGGGCTAAGCGCCGTTCTGAAAAGCGTCGCATCCATTTCCACGCGAGCATTGCGAAGGGCGTGCTCGATGATGTCGAGTGTGATCGGATCAACCGCTGTTTTCGCAAACTCTTCTTTATTTGTTTCGATTAGTTTTGCTGGCATGGCCTTGTCTCAATTACGCAGGGTTGATGAGAATATTGCCGAAGTTATCGACTTCAGCAATGTGCTTGGGATGGATCAGGGCCGTACTGTCCATCTCAACAACGATCGCCGGCCCTTCGATACGGTCGCCGGCCCGAAGTTTGCTTCGTTCATAAATCACGGCCGGCTGCATTTTTCCATCGATCCACACCTCGTGATCCTGTACTTTCGCTGCGGACGGATCGCCGTTGCCTTTGGGAATATCCAGCGCGGGTAATAAGAGCTCGGGACCGAGGGCAAAGACTCTCAAATTGACCAGTTCGTGTTCGGCTTCCATATTGAAAGTGAACATGCGTTGATGTTCCTCGTCAAAGGCGCTGCATAAGCGCGTCACGGCATCGTCGCCGCCGTCAGTACTGTATGGCATCGGAATCTCGAACCCCTGACCGTGATACCGGATATCTACCTCATAGCGGATTTCGGCCTCGCCTCTGTCGACACCTTCCTCCTTAAGCTCCTTGAGAACCTTTTCCTCCATCTCGGCGAAAATCTCTTTGACGGCCGCGGCGCTGGTGGCAGAAACTCGCTTGGAATGGCTGCGTGCTGCTTCAGCACGTAATCGCGTCGTGGCATCGCCCAGGGCACAAAGAACACCAGGAGAATTGGGAACGATTACCGGCCAGGAATTCATCAATTTGGCGATCGCGTTCGAATGTAATGATCCGGCGCCGCCGAAGCCCATCAACGCGAAGTCGCGCGGATCATATCCTTGCTGCACGGAGATCATGCGCAGCGCGCCGAACATATTCTCGTTGACGATGTCGATGATACCCGCCGCCGTTTCCTGCAAGCCAATTCCCAGTGCGTCGGCGACTTCCTGAACAGCTTTTTTTGCCGCCTCTTTATCAAGTTTGAATTCGCCCCCCAACAGCGATTCGGGCAGGTAGCCAAGGACGACATTGGCATCCGTTACTGTGGCTCTTGTGCCGCCCATGCCGTAGCTGGCCGGGCCGGGATCTGCGCCTGCGCTTTCCGGACCAACGCGCAATGCCCTGGTCAGTTCGGGAACGTGGGCAATCGAGCCGCCGCCCGCACCGACTGTTTTTACATCGAGTGAGGAAGCTCTGACCTTGAGGTGGCCAACATCCGTGTTACGCACCAGGCGCGGCTCTCCATTTTCGATGAGCGCGACATCGGTGGAAGTGCCGCCGACGTCCAGTGTCAATATGTTCTTGAATCCTGCGTTGTCGGCAACCCAGAGAGCACCGGAGACGCCACCCGCGGGCCCTGACAGCAACAATTTGACCGGTGCATCCTGCGCTTTGGCGGCGGTCATCAGACCCCCGTCCGAGCGCAACATATGAATGTGTCCGGACATTCCCATGCCGCGTAATTCCTTCTCGAGGTTGCCGATGTAGCGGCCAACGACCGGGCGGACCGAAGAGTTGGCAACGGTCGTGAGCGTCCGTTCGTATTCGTACATCTCCGGCAATATCTCGTGACTCAGCGAGATGGGCAGATCAGGTAATACTTCTCGTG
>JAPUKV010000206.1 GCA_027295475.1 Pseudomonadota bacterium | reverse complement strand
CATAAGGGCAGAAACATTTATTATTTTTCGTATTGCCCGGCTCTCGTTATATTTGACGGCCTCCAGAAAGGGCTGAGTCCGTGGACTACTTTCCCGCATTTTTAAACCTCAAAGACAGACCCTGCTTGCTGGTCGGCGGCGGCGTCGTGGCGTCACGCAAGGCGGATTTGCTGCTGGCTGCGGGTGCCCGGCTGACAGTCGTGGCGCCAGAGATCTGCCCGACACTCAAGCGATACGTCACCTCAGGACAAATGACTCATCGTGTCGCCCGTTTTACTCCGTCGGATGTGAATGGCCACTGGCTGGTTGTCAATGCCAGCGACGATCCCGAGCTTGGGGCTCAGGTCTTCGAGGCCGCAAACGGAGCGGGGGTCTTTTGCAATTCCGTCGATGACAAAGGGCTGTGCAGTTATATTACACCTGCAATCATTGATCGGAGCCCCGTTGTCGTGGCGGTATCGAGCGGCGGCGCGGCGCCGTTGCTTGCGCGCAAAATCCGCACACAGATCGAAACAATGCTGCCAGCGCGTCTCGGTCATCTCGCCACCCTGGCTTCCGAATGGCGGGGCCGCGTCAAAAATCGAATTGATGATCTTCTCAGCCGGCGGCGATTCTGGGAGCAGGTGTTCGATGGCGCCGTTTACGAGGACGTGCTCGCCGGTCGATTACAGTCTGCAAAAAGAAACATCGCTGCCCTGCTCGAAGCAGCAACGCGATCGCAGGGGAAAGAAGGCGAGGCCTGGCTCGTTGGTGCAGGACCCGGTGACCCCGGTTTGCTGACGATGCGGGCATTGCAACTCATGCAGCGGGCGGATGTTATTGTGCACGACCGTCTCGTATCCGACGAAGTACTTGCACTGGCAAGACGCGACGCCGAGAAAATCTCTGTGGGTAAGGCCCCCGGATGCAGATCCACGACACAGGAAGAAATCAACGAGCTGCTGATACGCCTGGTACGCGACGGCAAGAGAGTTTGTCGGCTCAAAGGCGGCGATCCTTTTATATTTGGCCGCGGTGGCGAAGAGATGGAGGCGCTTGCGAGAGCTGAAATTCGCTACCAGGTAGTTCCTGGTATCACGGCCGCGGCCGGTTGCGCGGCGTATGCAGGTATACCGTTAACCCACCGGGCTTTGGCACAGTCCGTCGTGCTCCTGACGGCGCACGAAAAGGACTCAGTGGACCGGCTCGACTGGCCTTCGCTGGCGCGCGACAGACAAACGCTGGCGCTGTACATGGCCGTTCGCCGTTTCCCGGATATTCAGAGCAAACTTGTCGAATACGGACGGTCACCGGACACGCCGATTGCAATCATAGAACGCGGCACGAGCGACGATCAGAGAGTCATACACGGCACTCTCGAAAACCTGACCAACCTGGCAGAACAACATGACGTTGTCGCGCCGGCGCTCTTGATCGTCGGTGAAGTGGCTGGATTCGGTGTCGGTCGCGGGTGGTTTGAAGGTCAAGCTGTCGGACAGGTCCTTGAGGCGCCGGTTCCTGTCGCAGTTTTCTGATATACAGGGCTATCAGGAGTGTGTGCGGTAGAAAGTATTCCTGCCGCAAAAGCGTCACAGCGGCCTGTTATTACGCGCTTTTTCGCTACGTAGTCCCGCTATGCGCCGCAAAAGATCGAAAAAGCGGCCTCACGACGGATATTCCTACCGCGCAGATTTCTCGATCGAATAATAAAATCTCGAGTTTTATCAAAAAGGACAGGCACATGATTTACGACAACATCCTCGACACGATTGGAGGCACACCGATCGTACGCCTCAACCGAATTGCTCCGGATCACATGGAAATGTACGTGAAGGTGGAGTCGTTCAATCCGATGGCGTCGGTCAAAGACCGGCTCGCAATTGCAATCATTAACGATGCGGAAAAACGCGGCACCATTGAGCCCGGCCAGACAGTTGTAGAAGCAACGTCAGGGAATACCGGGATCTCGCTCGCGATGGTCTGTGCGGCGAAGGGTTATCCGTTCGTCGCAACAATGGCGGATTCCTTTTCCATTGAACGGCGCAAGATCATGCGCGGTCTTGGTGCCAAAGTCATTCTGACGCCCGCCGCCGAAAGGGGCACCGGCATGGTGAAAAAGGCGGAGGAACTGGCAGAAAAATATGGTTGGTTCCTGGCAAGACAATTCGAAAACCCGGCCAACCCGGAATATCACCGCAACACGACAGGGCCTGAGATTCTCACAGATTTCGCGAACAGGCGGCTCGACTACTGGGTCACCGGCTACGGCACGGGCGGCACGATGACCGGTGCCGGGGAAGTCATCAAGCTCGCACGGCCCGAAGTAACAATCGTCGCGACCGAGCCTGCTGGTGCGTCACTGCTCGCAGGATGCGAATGGAATCCACACAAGATTCAGGGCTGGACACCCGATTTCATTCCCGATGTGCTGAACCGTGAGATCTTTGATGAACTCGTTCCGGTGACGGACGAGCGGGCAATCGACGTATCGCGACAACTGGCGGCAGAAGAAGGTATTTTCGTCGGCATCTCCTCCGGCGCCACCCTGGCAGC
>JAPUKV010000205.1 GCA_027295475.1 Pseudomonadota bacterium | reverse complement strand
CAACGTCGCCCCTCAGGACCGCGCCGCCGATATTCCTGTTGCCGCCGATGCCGAGCGTCGCATCGCCGTGATTGACGGCGGCGAGGAGATCGTACTCGGCGTGACGGCTCACGCCGTGGTACTTGATCGCCGCGGTGCCTTCATCGCTTTCAACGTCGCCATTCATGGGGTTGCGGCGAAACACGACCGCGGCCTGCACGTCGTCGCCGCTGTCGCGCAGGAATTGCGCATACAGCATGTCATCGCCGGCCTTGTACTCGGTATCAATCTGCGTGGGATCGAAGGGGTTGACGATATCCATCGGCGAAAAGAACAGGCCGTTGCCCCAGGAGATGGCTTGCCGGCCCAAGCGCAGTACTGTTTTATCGTTTGCGTAGCCAAGCCAGAGCCGGTCCAGCCGGTGCAGGGCAGCAAATTTATTGGAATCGGTGATAACACTGGTCAGGTCGAGCAAGCGCCGATCATCTTCCGGGAGGCGATTGATAAAAAGGCCCGAACCCTGCTGAATTCCACGCGTGTATTCGACACGGTCCCCATACAATGCGAATAACTGATAGGCAGCGTTGAACGACCATGGCCCATTATCGACATCGAGATTAAGGCGCAGGTCTGCCTCCACATCAAAAGCGGTAGAACCCGTCAGCTCATGGAAGATGCTGTCGTCCGGGAAAGTCTGAGCGACAAGCCGTGTTTTCGTGTGGCCGTCGAACTCAAGCTGTGTTTCATCGGCCGAGCACAGATTTGAACAGGTCAATAAATAGACAGAAAGCAGTACACCTGCCTGCCGCAGTGAAATCCTGTTATGCGACTTGCTGTTGAATGTCATCGACGATACGTCCGTCCAGCATCCCGATCACACGTTTTGCATAGGCCATTACACGTTGATCATGTGTCGCTATGATGAAGGTCGTGTTGTGATGCTGATTCAGCTCCACAAACAGCTCCATAAGTTCGTCGGCGTTGTGTGAATCGAGGTTGGCCGTCGGTTCATCCGCCAGCACCAGCGCCGGCCGGGACACAATTGCCCGTGCGACGGCGACACGCTGTTGCTGGCCGCCGGACATGTCTGCGGGCCGCCGGTCTCCGAGTCCCTGCAGACCGACTTCTTCCAGCATTGCTTTGGACTGCTCCCCGCGTTTGTCAGCCGGCACGCCCTGAATCTGCATGACGAACTCCACGTTTTCGCGTGCCGTCAAAACAGGAATCAGATTAAATGCCTGGAATACAAAGCCAATCTGGTGCAAGCGGAGCTTTGCGAGTTCGCCTTTGCTCAGGTTATCGATGCGCTGGCCAGCGATCCATACCTCGCCTTGGTCGGGCCGGTCGAGTCCGCCGATCGCATTCAGCAACGTTGTCTTGCCGCCGCCTGAAGGTGCGGACAGGCATACAAAGCCGCCCTCTTCGATTTCCAGATTGACATGATCGAGGGCCTTGATCGCCTGGTCACCCTGGTAATAGGTCCTGCATAAATCAATACAACGTACAGCAGTCATAGTCAGACCTTGGTAATTGCTTCAACCGGTTGATAACGAGATGCCCGCCAGGCAGGTGAAAGACTGGCGAGAAATCCGAGCGCAAGCACGACAATATTGGCCATGATGACATCGCGAATCTGGAGGTCCGGGTACAGCACGCTCGATGCGCCCATCATTTCCATTCCCTGTGCAACGGCCGAGATATCGATCCCGTCTTTCAGCGGTACCACCGTCATCCAGGCAAACGCATTGCCGAGCGCCAGGCCAATGACCAGCAGCAGCAGGGATTCAACGACTATTTGCCCGAGAATATTCGCCGGTCGCATGCCGAGCGCAAGCATCAGCCCAATCTCCCGGATGCGCTCAAAGACTGCCATGACCAGGGTATTGACGAGACCGAACGACAGGGCAAGAAAAACGACGACTATCCAGACCAGCACGAAGCCGTCCATTATGTTGAGCATCGTACTGAGATACCTGTCGAGCTCGTACCAGGGCTCTACGACGACATCAGGGCCCGCAAGTTCGGAGACTCTTTTATACAGGGGCTCGATATTCTGGTGGTCGGCGGCGAGAAAAACGACTTCCGTCACGCGGTCGCCTATGCCGAGCATCTTCTGAATCGTCGCCCTGCCCGCGAAGACAAAAGTCTCCTCGAGACTGTCGGGATCCGAATCGAAAATACCGACAATACGAAAGCCACGATCCGCAATCTCGTTGTCGGGATCCTGACTCATCAACACGACTCGTTTACCGAGTCTGGTATCGAGCTTGTCCGCAAGTTTCCGGCCGATGACGATACCGCTGTCGGCTTCGTCTTCGAGGTATCGTCCCTCTGCAATGTCATCTGCAACAAATGTAATTTGTGCCTCGGTAGCGGGATCGATGCCGAACAGCGTCACTCCGCGAGACTCGCGTTCGCTGGTGATCACGGCGGGCACTTTGACCCGGCTTGCCCAGGGCTCAAAGCCGTTATCACCGAAAATTTCGTCTAATGCAGTCCCGCTCGCCGGAATCAGATTGTTGACACTTGGATCGTCGCGAAACCCGGGATGATGAATCTGCACGTGCCCTGGTAATGCCTGAATACCGCTGCGCAGCATGTCATTAACCATGCCGCGCATCAGCGCCGTCATGAAAATCATTGCCCAGACACCCACGGTGATCGCCGAAATCATGATGATAGTGCGACGGTGATTTCGCCAGAGGTTGCGCCACGCGAGCATTGCCAAAATTTCGAGTTGACGCATTACCCGGCCCTCATGGCTTCGACCGGCTGCAGCCAGTGGAGTCGAAGTGCAGGATACAAGGCTGATGCAAGCGTACCTGCGAAAACAGCGGCCGGACCGGCGATGAGTGTTCCCGGCGTCACTTTCGGATACATGAGTGCGGGTAAATTGAAAACCGCCGCCAATTCATCCATGCCGGGATAAGAGAATCCGTTTACGGTAAACCATGAAGTCAGGAGGGCCCCGAGTAAAGCGCCCAATACCAGCCCCACAATCCCCATCAGCGCCGTTTCAAGCATGACGAGTCTGCCGAGCCGTCCCGGCGTCAGGCCAAGCGACATGACGATGCCAAATTCCCTGGTTCGCTCCAGAACCGACATGAGTTGCGTGTTCATCACGCTGAACGCCACCAGTATCACCAGCAGGCCATACATGAACCACGCGCTGGTCAGGTCCGCCTGAATCGCCTGCTTGAGCCCGGGTTGTAATGCTTCCCAGTCATGCACGACCAGGCCTGAGCCGAACGGCAGGAGTTTTTCAGCCTCTTGTTTCGCGGCGGGCACATCCGACAGGTCCTGCGTCGTCATTACAAGCTGATGGCCGGCGCCGTCCATCGCAAACATGTCCTGGAACAGGCCGAGCGGAATCTCCGCAATGCTACGATCCAGATCCGGAATGCTGCTGTCGAAAATGCCGACGATCGATACGATGGCGGCGGCGAAGGATCCGTCGCGGCCGGTGCCCAGCAGCGTCAGCTCGTCGCCGATACCGACACGGAGATTTCGTGCCAGTACCTTACCGACGACGATCTCCGTTGCATCGATATCAGCAAGAAAGCGACCTTCCCGGACAAGGCCTGGAATGTTCGACACGCCGGGTTCGTATGCCGGCTCTACACCGTAGACCTGAATCCCGTAGCTTCTTTCCTCGCTCGAAGCAAGCGCGAATGCCGCGCCGCGTGCCGCGACGTTTTGAAAGCCGGAATCTTCACGATACCGCGCGGCCAGCTTCTGAATGTCCGGCACACTCTGACGCATCTTCTGGTCATCTTTGTAACCCGGCGCCTGCACCTGCAGATGACCGCTGAACGACTGCAGCGTATTGTTGATCATGAGGTCGTACATGCCGAACTGCAGAGAGATCATGAACACGAGCAGCGTATTGGAGAACACCATCGCCCCGGTCGTCAGCCAGGTGCGTCGCGGATGCCGCCAGATGTTACGCCAGGCCAGACGCAAAACGATATTCATGGCCTACTCACGGGGATTACGGAGATTTGACAGGGTGAACAGACTGTCTCTCAATTCGAGATCGTATTGTATGGAGTCCACCCGGATTTCGGTCCACTCGCCCGGCTCTTCGACTTTTTGCATGCGCTGACGCGTAGCAACCATCCGTCCACCCATCTCGCCAATTTCCAGCGTCAGGAGCTTCTTGACCAGTTCGCCGTCCTGATCATAAAAACTGTGTTCGAGAAGAATGTTATCGGCACGGATCGTCAGGATTTCTTTTCCCCAGACAACGGCCGCATCTTCGTGCGGAATGGATTCGATGCGATAGACAATGTGCCCGTCCTGTTCCTCTTCCCCGAGAATACTGTGATTGTATTGATCGATAATGTCGTCGACGCGGGAAATGTCCTTGTTGGAGAAATCAGAGCCCATCCAGCTCTGCCCCATCATCGACGACGGAATCTTGATGACACGATTAATTTTGGGCGAAAACGACCACATGTTTTTTTTGTCCATCAGCGTGCCGTTGCCGCGATCCTTCTTCGGCTCAACAACGCGTACCAACGACTTATCCTGGCCCTTGGTCCAGGCACGCATCGTCATGGAGCGCTCCCAGTCCGGTCGATGTATGACCATCGTTATTTCTGTGTAGGACGACAGCCCGCGCCAGTGGTCGATAGCGTCACGAACAATCGCCTTCGCATCGCGTTCTTCAGTCGCCGCGAAAACGGGTATTGCGAGCAGCATGATTGCGAGCAGGTAACGCCTTTTCATTTCGTACTCAATCAACGAAGGAATCGGAAATCAGTTCTTGAGATCGGCCCGGGAATTCAGCGCATACTGCGCGTCGCGTTCTGAGCCGATAAGAATGGCTATCCAGCGTGATCGCTCGTCACTCTCCAGCGCCAGCTTAAGCGTCATTGTCAGCGGCACCGACAGCAGCATGCCGACCGGGCCAAACACCCAGCCCCAGAAGACCAAACCTACAAACACGATGAGCGGCGAGATACCAACGCCGTAGCCCATCAGGCGCGGTTCAATAGCATTGCCGAACACTACGTTGATTGCCGCGAATCCAATCGCCGTTGCGCCTGCTGCAGCCGGACCAAGTTGCACCAGCGCCAACAGAATAGCCGGCACCGCTGCGATGATTGAACCAATCGTCGGTATGTAATTGAGGAGAAACGCCAGCATCGCCCATAGCAGCGGAAAGTCCAGGCCGATCGCCCATGTGAGAACGCCGGCACACAAGCCGGTCGCAAAACTGACAATGGTCTTGATGCCAAGATAGCGACCCAGGTTCTGAAGAAATATTCTGGGCCGCTCAAGCGAGTTCGCGCTGCGCCCGAAAGCGGCCTCTACTTTCGTGCCGACACTGGACGCTTCCAGCAGAATAAAGATTGTCGTGAAAATGATAAGGAACGTATTGGTTAGTACGCCCTTCAGGCTGTTAAGAATCGAAGCGACGAGTCCCATTGCCCATCCCGGATCAATCATATCGCCCAGATTCTGCATCGACGCATCAGCGTTGAGGTGCTTGACGAAGAAGTCCAGCACTCTATCAACGATGACGTCGAGCCTGGCCTGGTAAACCGGCAGCGCCGCAGTGAAGTCGGCGATCGAACTACCGAGTATTGTGCCGACGACCGCCAGGATCAACATGATCACGGTGACGATGATCAGCGCCGCAATGATACTTGGCACGCCCTTTTTTTGCTGCATCCACAACATTGGCCGCACAGTTATGAGTGCAAGAAACGCTGCTATGAGAAACGGGACGAGCAACACCTTGGCCATCTGCATGCCGTAGATGACAACGATGACTGCCGCCAGGCCAACAATTGAACTGCCTTTGCTGTTGCTAAGTTGATTCACGCGACTCATGATCGCATAAGCTCGTCACGATCGCATGCCCACCAGAATAGTGTTGGCAGTGTCAGTTCTGCGACCTTGGCGTGTAAAGTTTTGCGTCCTCAGGTGCAATTTGCTTTATCTTGATTGTCCAGCGTGCCAGCGTCGAGCTAACGCGTAACTGATACGAACCACCGTCGTTGAATAACTTGAGGCCGTTGCCCTTGCGCTTCGTGTGCAGCACTCGACCTACGTGCCTGCCCGAATATGCCTCGATCAGAGTGATCTCCAGTGCGATCGACCTGTCGTAATCCCCGTCGAGACGCCAGTCCAGCAACCAGGGGGACTGAACCGTAAAAATCGCTGTCATCGTGTTACCACTGCCGCGGAATTCGGTAACTACCTTTTCTGCGCCAGCATTTCCGAATGCGGCCAGTAAGAACAACGCCAAAAAAAATCTTCGCATAAAATTTTTCCATTTCATTGCAGACTTTTCCCTGCAGACTATTCCCGTCTTATCCGTAACGCTAACAGCGACCCTCGAGACTCGCAATCCACTCCGTACGCAGGCGACGAATTACGATGTTATTACCTTCGTTAACCTTCAGACCGTCACCCGGCGTGTCTTCAATCGCGAAATCTTCGATCGTGAAATCGCTGGCGTTCACGAGCAGACCCTCAGCGACGGGCAAAATGACTCTGGACACAGGGATTTTCTCGTTGGATAAACAACGAGATTATAGTACGGACAATGGATTACGGCACATTCAAGCGCCGATTGTGCAGCAGCTAGATATCGTCGCGTCGAACCGAATCGCCGGCTGGCGTGAAAAACACGGTGTCGCCAGACAGTGTGGACGAATCAGTCGCGGGTGAGACGTCGAGAGAGTCGCTCTGCATACGTTGATGGCTGCCCGCGGCGGCTAGTGCTACC
>JAPUKV010000204.1 GCA_027295475.1 Pseudomonadota bacterium | reverse complement strand
GCATCAAGATTCTGAGCCGTGCAATTGAAGAACCGCTGCGCCAGATCGTCAAGAATGCCGGTGGTGATGCGAGTGTCGATCTGAACGCGGTTGCAGAAGGCAAAGGTAACTACGGCTACAATGCAGCGACGAACGAGTATGGTGACATGATCGAGATGGGTATTCTCGACCCGACCAAGGTCGTGCGATATGCATTGCAAAACGCTACATCCGTGTCCGGACTGCTCCTGACAACCGAGGCTATGGTTGCCGAAGCGCCGAAGGAAGATTCCCCAGGCATGCCCGACATGGGCGGCATGGGAGGTATGGGCGGCATGATGTAAGTCATTTCGTCTAAGCGAAAATTAAAGCCCGGCACTTGCCGGGCTTTTTTTGTACAAAAGGGCACCCCTGTCGTTTGTAGGTACAAGCGCGAATGGTTTTTCCCGTCCGTCAGGCGGACAGTACACGTGGAGGTTTAAAGCCATGTGTCTCATGTTTAGTTTTGTGCCCGCCACTTTCTGGTGGTTGTCGGCTATTTCGTCTTATTCTCGTCAGCCAGGGCAGAAGGCCGGGTGAGGACGTTCGGGCAGGTGCTTGCAGTCTGGGTATTTGTGCTTGCCGTGCTGATTCCGGTTGCAGCTGCGTATGTGACGTTCGCCGGACTCTGTCCGATCGATGCACTGATGCACGCGACGGAGTGAGGAGTTTTTCGAAATGATGAAGCAAATGACGGAAAAGTGTTGCGGCCTGCGAAGAAAGACTGACATATTGCTCTATTAAGATTTTTGATTTCGGATAGTGCCGAGCCCATAGGGTCGGTAATCAGCCTTCAGTAATACTCAGTTTCCCGAGCTTCGGCGATTTCTTGTGCTGGTGATCCTGCATGCGGCGCAGGATGTTATCGAGCATTTTTATTGTGGCCAGAATGTGGGGGCCTTTGTTGAGCAGCACGCAATCAGCGCGCTGCGACATGGCGGCACCCGCTATGAGAGTTCCGTCTTTACGGCTGACTATTGCGACGTACATTACTCGTGCTGCTGCAAAGAGCAATCATTGTGATGGTGCCGGTGACCCCGCAACAGATATCTGTCGGTTGTGCTTGTACCGCCACCAAATTCGGTAACCCAATAACAGGGCAAGGATAAGCGCGTAGATCAGGGGATCCATAACATCCAGTTTGACCTGCCACCAATAATGCCAGACGCCCAGAAATCCGACGACGTAAACGCCGTAGTGAATCTTCTGCCAGCGTTTGCCAAGGCGTCTGCGCATGCCGTTCGTCGATGTCGACGCCATTGCAATGAGAATGAGAAAGGCAGTGAAGCCGATCGTGATGAACGGCCTTTCGAAAATATCTTCTTTTATAGCAGAAAGAAGCAGGCTCTGATCAAGAATGAGCCAGGTCAGGAAATGCATCAGAATATAAAAGAAGGCGAATAATCCGAGCATGCGCCGAAAACGTGTGAGCCAGTTTCGACCGGTGATGTGCCTGAGCGGCGTCACGCAAAGTGTAATCAGGACGAATCTGAGACCCCAGTACCCAAACCGGTCCTGGATTTCCTCGATCGGGTTGGCGCCGAGACGCCCTGTTATTTCGAAGGCATCGGTGAAAACCAGGGTCACCGGGATAATGCATAACGCAAAAATTAGCGGCTTCCAGATGAAACGAATTTGACTGATCTTATTCACCGGAATGCGAGGCCGTGCTTTGGAGACTTCAGAAATTTCGGCGAAGGTCTAGCCCCGCATAGAGGTGAGCCACATGCTCACCGTAGCCGTTAAACATCAACGTTGGCTGTTTCGGTGCGAACAAACCGGAGCCGATGCGCCGTTCACGGGCCTGACTCCATCGCGGGTGATCGACTTCCGGGTTCACGTTTGCAAAGAAGCCATACTCGTTAGGTGCCGCCAGTTCCCAGCTCGTTTTCGGTTGTTTTTCGACGAAACTCATTTTGACGATGCCCTTGATGCCCTTGAACCCGTATTTCCATGGGACGATCAGCCGGATCGGCGCGCCATTCTGGTTCGGCAACACTTCTCCGTACAAACCAACGGCGAGAATGGCCAACGGGTTGGTCGCTTCAGCAATGGTTAGTCCCTCACGATAGGGCCATCGCAGGACTCGAGAACGCTGTCCCGGCATTCTCCGCCTGTCTTCGAGCGTCTCAAAGCGCACGAACTTCGCGTTCGACGTCGGTTGGAAATGATTGATGACGTCGGCGAGCGGAATACCTACCCATGGAATGACCATCGACCAGGCCTCCACACAACGCATGCGATAGATGCGCTCCTCCAGCGCATGCGGTTTTACAAAGTCTTCGAGATGAAACATGCCGGTTTTTTCTGCGTGGCCCGTGACCTCAATGGTCCAGGGATGAGGCTCGAAATCCTTTGCGTTTCGGTACGGATCGTCTTTTTGCGTACCGAATTCATAGTAGTTGTTATAAGTGGTGATGTCCTCAAAGTCGTTGATCGCTTCGCTGGTGCTGAAATCGCTGGTGCTGACATCAACCAGCTTTTCGCGCCGTGCAGTGGGCACCAGAGCGCCGAAAGCCGGCGCCGCCAACAGCGAGCCGCCGGCAATAGCACCGTTTTGAATAAACTCTCGCCGATTGAGGTAGTTGTCCTTGCTGGTGATCTCAGACGATCGAATATCGGCAGCTCTTCGAATAAGCAATTGATGTCTCCACAGTAGGATCTAAAAGTATAGACCTTCCGAACCCTGAAAATATTGCAGGAAGATGGCGATAGCCTGAAGTCATGAATATGAGCGAATAGCAGCACCTGCGCCGACGCAACGAGTAACCGGCTACTGCACCGCCACCGTGGTTTTCGTCAGTCCGGACCACCCCATTCGGGGAGGGCAGAGGGTTTGCTACCGTCAACAAACTCCTGGACTTCGTTATTGCCGTCGTTGTGTCGTATCCCGTGCTGACGCGGGGATTGTTAGCCGGAAATCGAGAATTTCTATGCACGGGCGCTAAAACTCACGGATTTTGCTAAAAATCCGCTAATTCGACCGAAATCCCGACAGAGCGCCAGATAGCCGTCAAAACTATAGGGCGATATGCCTGTCCAAATAACCATGGCGGTGGTTTACCCCAGCCTGAGCTTGAGGTTTGGCCAATCTTGAAATCACGGCGGTAAGACCTATCTCATAGTCTAGTCTGCGAACCGGCAGACACCGCAATAATGAGGACAGAGTGCGAAACACAATGAGGCAGAATCTTTCGAACATCGTTGGACATGACGGCAAGCCGCTGCAAGCGGCGCTGCAGGTAGACGTCATTGCCGACCTCGTTTGCCCCTGGTGTTACCTGGGCAAGCGGCGTCTCGATGATGCGTTGCTGGCAGTGCACGGTCCGAGCAACGTGAGGTGGTACCCGTTTCAACTCAATCCGGCGATGCCGGCTGCCGGCATGGGGTTCGAAGAATACCTCGTGTCCAAGTTCGGCGATCCGGAGGAACTCAGGCCCGCACTCGAGCAACTAACCACGGAAGGCAAGATGGAAGGCATCAACTTCCGTTTTGACAAGCTGTCGCGGGTACCGAGCACGCTGAATGCGCACCGGCTCATGAAGCTGGCCGAGACTGAACGCGCGAATACGTCGGACCTCGCCGAGGAATTCCTCAAAGGCTTTTTTGAGTCAGGGCTCGATATCGGTGACAGGGACGTGCTCAGTGAACTGGCGACACGTCACGGCCTCGAAACCAGTGACATCAATAAGACCCTGGATGACGATCTATCTCGCCGCGCGGTGCTTGCGCAGGAAGCGCAGGTAAGGCATGGCGGCATAACCGGCGTTCCCGACTTTCTCGTCAATAAACGCCTCTTCGTCGTCGGTGCACAAAGCACCGAGGCACTGGTCAGCGCATTTGATCGTGCGATATTCGGCGAGTTCAGCGACAACCCCGTCGCCGCAACAATTCATTAATAAAGCGGTAATTTTAGGGGGTCGAACCGCTAAGGGTCCTTAACGGTTCGACCCCTTAACTTCTTTCAAAACTATGCTGGATAGTGCCGCTCGAGCCAGCCCAGAATCAACGCATTGACCTCGGCCGGTTTTTCCTGCTGTGTCCAGTGTCCGCAGTTCTCGATCATCTGAATTTCGAGATCGGGAACGTGTGGCTTCATGGCCTTGATCTGAGCAGGCGAGACGATGACATCGTTCTCGGCACCGATGAAGAGCGTCGGCACGTCGACGGTTTGTTCGACATCAGCTGTGCTGGACCAGTTTCGGCTCCAGTTCCGGTACCAGTTGATCGGCCCGGCAAATCCGCCGGCTGCGAAAGCCTCGGTGAAAGTGTGGTGCTCTTCATCTGTCAGTAATGACTCGCCGCTCAAATGCGTCCGGGCGAGGGCTGCAAGCAGGCTGAAAGCCCGGTTTTCCTTTGGTAGTGTTTCGAACCGGGCCCGCGTAATCTGATTTCGCCGCATTAATACGTCGAACACGTGTCCCGGGTCGGCTTCGCAACGGAGGTCGGCCTCGTTCGCGTCCTGAAAGTTCACGATATAAAAGTCGTCGCCGAGAAAGTTACGCATCAGTGTGATCGGGTCCACGGGCGTGCGCGCAAAGAAAGGGATATTCAGGTTAATGAGGCCGGCCATCCGCTCGGGCTTGAGAAGCGCCATTTGCCAAAGTACCAAAGCGCCCCAGTCATGGCCGATGAAAAGAGCGCGCTCAAGCGATAGCGCGTCCAAAAGACCGCCTAGGTCGGCGATCAAGTTCTGAATCGTGTAATCGCTGACACTGCCGGGCTTATCAGTGGCGCCGTAACCTCGCTGATCGGGCGCTATGGCCCGATAGCCGGCCGTGGCCAGGGCGGGGAGTTGATGGCGCCAGGAAAAGGCAAGCTCGGGAAAACCGTGCAGTAGAATGACGGGCGGCCCCACTCCCTGCTCGTGGACGGCCATCCGTATGCCATTGGTATCGATGTAGTCAGGAGCCGGAAATGGGTTTGTCATGTCTAAATAAGGTAAATAAGGTGTCAGATTTATTTATCGGCATCGTACCGCATCCTTGGCCGGCCGGCGCCGGACAGATTGCTGAAAAATAAATCTGACATCTTTTTGGATCAGGTTGACTCTTGTATTTTCCAGCCATGACAGCTAGTTTCCCTTGCAGGACCTTGACGGGGAAGAGTATGAGGGCCGGCCCGATACCAGCGAACGGGAGATGGTGAGAGCCCCGGATCGAAGCCCTGGGAAAATCACCCCTGAGTCGCTGCCTGAAATGCGACATTAGTTGCCAATGCGACATTAGTTGCCAATGCAACGTTGTCGCACTGTAGGAGCAGCCGGCTGACCCCCGATATCGGGTATATGAGGCGGGAGCGGACGTGCTCTCGTGAAACCGGGTGGTACCGCGATTGCTTAGATGTCGCCCCGGACGCAGGATCTGCGTTCGGGGTTTTTGCTTATCAGGATAGAGCCTGTGGGTTTTAGGGAAGTTTCAGGACGATACAACGGGCCGGCACTTGAAAAAGAAGTGCTGACGTTCTGGCGTGACAACAAGGTATTCGAGCAGACCCTGAGTCAGTCCGAAGGCCGGCCGCAGTTCAGTTTCAATGAAGGTCCGCCGACGGCGAACGGCAAGCCGGGTATCCATCATGTGCTGGCACGAAGCTTCAAAGACGCCTTTCCACGATACAAGACGATGCGTGGCTACTACGCCCCCCGGAAGGCGGGCTGGGATACACACGGATTACCCGTTGAGCACGAGATCGAAAAAGAGCTCGGTATATTCGACAAGAAAGAGATCGAGGAAAAGGTAGGCATTGCCGAGTTCACGCGGCGATGCCGTGAGTCCGTCATGCGCTACATCGGCGACTGGGAAAAGATGACCGAGCGCATGGGATTCTGGGTCAACCTGGATGAAGCTTATTACACGCTCGATAACAGATACATAGAGTCGGTCTGGCACCTGCTTAAGGTCATCTGGGACAAGGGCCTGATCTATCGTGGCTATAAGGTCGTACCGTACGATCCGAGAATCGGCGCAACCTTGTCTTCCCACGAACTGGCGCTGGGCTACAAGGAAACGGAGGACCCGTCGGTAACAGTCCGGTTCAAGGTCGAAGGCGAAAAGAAGACATTTTTTCTGGTCTGGACCACCACACCGTGGACACTACCGTCCAACCTTGCTCTCGCCGTGCATCCGGACATGGACTATGTCTATGTTGAGGCAGAAGGCGAAACACTGATTCTGGCAGCAGACCTGCGAGAGGCAGTTCTTCGCGATCTGCCGCATAAGGTCACGAAGACAGTAAAAGGATCCGAGCTTGTCGGCATGCGCTACGAGCAGCTGTTCGAGTACCTGTCGGTTGAAGCCGATGCGTTCAAGGTGCTGCCAGCCGACTTTGTCACCACAGAAGACGGCACGGGCATTGTGCATACGGCGCCGGCATACGGTGTCGATGACCTCGAGTTCGGGCAAAAACATGGCTTGCCGGTGCTGCACGGCGTGGGCCTGGACGGGCACTTCTTGCCGGAAGTCACTCCAGTGGCCGGCAAGTTCTTCAAGCACGCCGATAAAGTGCTGATTCGCGAACTCGAAGACCGGGGCATGATGTTTCGTGCTGAGACCTGCGTACACAACTATCCGTTCGGCTGGCGGACGGGCGACCCGATCATTTATTACGCCAAGAATGCCTGGTACATCCGCACCTCCGATTTCAGCGAGCGCATGGTCGAGCTCAACAAGACGATCAAGTGGGTACCCGAGCACATCCGCGATGGACGGTTTGGCAAGTGGCTGGAAGGCAACGTCGACTGGGCGCTGTCGCGCGAGCGTTTCTGGGGAACGCCGCTACCCGTGTGGAGCAATGGTCAGGGCGATTACCTGTGCATTGGCTCTGTTCGAGAGCTCGAGGAACTGACCGGACGGGAGCTCGGCGATCTTGACTTGCACAGGCCAGCCGTCGATGACGTTACATTCGATAAAGATGGCATGACATGGCGGCGCGTGCCGGAAGTTATCGACTGCTGGTTCGATTCAGGCGCGATGTCGTACGCGCAATGGCACTACCCTTTCGAAAATCAGGACAAGTTTGAAGAGCATTTTCCGGCCGATTTTATTTGCGAGGCCATTGATCAGACCCGCGGGTGGTTCTATACACTGCATGCGATCGCCACATTGGTCTCCGACACCGTCGCCTTTCGAAACTGTATCTGCCTGAATCTGATCGTGGATAAAGAAGGCAAGAAAATGTCGAAGTCGCTCGGCAATATCGTCGACCCGTACGACGTCTTCGACACGGTGGGAGCGGACGCCCTGCGCTGGTATTTCCTCGGCCGCCTGTCACCGGACGCGCCGAAACGTATCTCGGTGGAAATCGTCGCCGATGTGGTCAGCTCCTTCATCAATACGTTCTGGAACACCTACAGCTTCTTCATTCTGTATGCGCGGCTGGACGATGTGGATCTGAACACCGACATACCGGTAGCTCAGCGTCCGGAAATCGATCGCTGGGCGCTGGCATTGATGAACCAGACGATCAGGCGCTGTACCGAGGCAATGGACGACTACGACGCCAAGTCCGCCGGGGTTGCGATCGAGTCGTTTATTGATCAATTGAGCAACTGGTACGTGCGTAGAAACCGGCGCCGCTTTTGGAAATCCACCGATCCCGAGGATAAGCGCTCGGCCTACCTGACCCTTTTCCAGTGCCTGAATGCGGCTCATCGGCTGATGGCGCCTTTCGTGCCGTTCCTGGCCGAGCATGTCTATCAGAACCTGGTCAGGGGCGCAGACGATACGGCACCGTTGAGCATCCACATGAGCGACTGGCCCGAAGCAAATGAGGCTTACGACAACGATCAGCTGCTGTTCGACATCAGCGTCGTGCAGAAAGTCGTCGGACTGGCCAGGGCGGCGAGAGGGCAGTCGGGCGTGCGTACAAGGCAGCCGCTGTCACGCCTGCTCATCAGGGCACCTGACGACGCGTCTGCCAGGGCCTTAACCGATCACCAGAACCAGATCCTCGAAGAGCTAAACGTCAAAGCAATCGAATTTATCGCTCGCGACGCGAGTCACGTAAGTTACCGTATCAGGCCGAATCTGCCGAGAATCGGCAAGCGATACGGCAAAGACATTCCGTCGATCCGCAAGGCACTCGAGGAGAGCGATGGCGCCGAGATTGCCGCTGCGGTCGCGAAAGGTGAGTCATACACGATAGTCGTACCTGCCGGCGAGATCACGCTGGAATCGGACGACCTGCTGGTCGAGACGAGCTCGGCCGAGGGTTACGCCTGCGCTGAAGATGCAGGATTCCTGACAGAGCTCGATACGACCCTGAACGATGCCCTCATAGCCGAGGGCACAGCCCGAGAGCTCATTCGGACGGTACAGGATGCCCGTAAGCGGGCCGGCCTGGAGGTCTCCGACAGAATCGTTCTGGGTGTTTCGGGAAGCGGGGGCGTGGCGTCATCGCTTGAGGAGTATCGCGACTATCTAATGTCGGAAACGCTGGCAACAAAGTGGCAGGTTGGGCAACCGGATGCGCTTTTCACGTGCCGCAATGAACTCGGAGATGAACGCTGGTTTATCGAAATCAGCAAAGCAGGTTGAGGAAAATGCGGCGCGACGATCTCGTTTTATCTCCGCCTGTAATACGGTTTCGGCTCGATTTCGATCGCCCGATCAGATTTAGCGCTTGCACCCGGCTCCCTAGGTTTGATATAAGAATGCCACGCAGGTTTTTAATAGACCAAGAGCACCGACAGGATGACGCGACGCGGCCCGGCTGCGGACTACAGGAAGTAGTTGACTCTAAAAGCGTAAATAGAGCCGCTGAGAGGTGAATAATAGCGGCCGCTAATAATAACGCTGGAGTGGACATGTCCTACCACGTTGATAAATTTTTCGCTGCCGTTTCTGTGCTATCCGGACATGGCCACATTAAACAAAGACTTATATCAGCCTACGAAGACAACCTGACATCCGTTAGAGACGACGACCTGCCGGCACCGGTGAAGCAGTCTTTCGCCGATCTCACAAGCCTGATGCACCGCGTGGTACCGCTGAACGGCGAAGGGCCGATCTGCGCCTCAGTGCGTAAAATGTCGATTGACGAGGCAAATCAATGCGCGCAGCTCATGGTCGATCTGTACGGTGACATGATTCGCCACAGCGACAGCGGCCAGGCAACGCTGCCTCTGCAGATCGAGGAACGGCGTTCGGGTCCGACGCTGGTGCTCAAGACAAACTAGGAAATAAGGGGTCAGACCCCCTATTTCTCGTTTTTCTACTCTCAAAAATCCTCTACCACGATCGGGTAATAGACATACGTCAAAAGCTCGCCTTCATCGGTCCGTGTCGGATCGCTGACATATGACTCCCAGGCATCGCCATTCCTCTCGATGCCGAGCGCCGCGAGATAGGCGGCTATCTTGTCGTGGGTCTGGCTGAGCTCTCGGTATGAGCCGATGTGCTTTGCGCGGACGACGGGACCCTCAAAGGTTTTCCCAAGCTTGACGGAGTGTCCGCTTCGCGGCGTGCTTGCCTCGATCCCGCGAACAGGAATTGCGGCATCGAACCTTATTTCAGAGCCGCTGAATGCCCTGCTTATCGATATCGGCGCGCCGGCCTCCTGCATATCGTATTCATCGATGAAGCCAAGGATATCGAAATAGGCTTTGCCCATCGCATCCGATATCGCCGTGGCCTCCAGGATGCTGGTGGTCGGTAAGTAGGCAATATCGATGGCTTCGACGACAACATGCTCCATTTCCACGTCGCTGAAATCTGCCCTGGGCAGGCCCTCGGCCATCGATTTGAGGCTCGCAAGGCCCTTCTCATAATCCTCGCCGACAATGCCGCCGAGCATGAGCCCGAAATAGCGACCGATCAGATTGAATCCGAATTCCCTGTCGAAAGTCCAAACGACTTCCGTACCGTCAGCTGTCTCGCTCAGATCGAAAACAGCGTTGGCCTCGCCCTGATCGCCGAAGTCCAGCGCAGTGACTATCCGCTCGAACGGCACGCTCTCGGTGATCACCTGGCTGCCCTGGCCGACTATGTTGCCGTCCCATACGACGGTGGCGCCCACGCCACGCCTGGGGCCAGAAATATCGATTCTGGCGTTCGCATCTGCCTCGATCCAGTGTGACCATTTATTGACTTGATGGAAGTCGTTCAACAGCGCGAACACGGTCGCCCGGCTCGCATCGATTGTGATGCTTCGTTCGATTTGAGCCCGCGACGGCAGAAAAAGACCGATCACGGCGAGCCCCAAAATCAGCGCGCCGATCGAATAGAGAAACTTCTTGAGAAGGCCCATCCTACGGTCCGGTTTTCCTGTCGGTTTGTCGGAAGTGTGGCACCGCGTTACCGCCAACGCTAGCCCCAAAGCCTCCCCGTGGAGCGCGGGACACACAGACCGGTCGAACTTAACAATGTCTGCTTTTGGCGAAAGCAGACTATGGGGTGTCCTGTTCCTGCTGATCTTGTTCGCCAGCAAACTGTGAACTCGGTCACAGTTCCAAATCCTTATGGGGAATTACGTCAAGCCGTGGCACCACCCTTCCGCCCATTTGGTAACCTGATCCGTGCTGACAAGGGCAAACCTGTCGAAAGACAGGGACGCAAAGCCACCGGTCTAAGGGCGCAAGCCTAGGACAGCGGGGCTGCCACAACCAACGCCGAGCGTATCTGTATGTTCGGCCGATCCGGTGTGATCGCCGGTCGAGAGTTCTGGTCGCATTGCCCGACATTAGCTTAAGGGCTTTCCCAGGAATTTCGACGGAGTGACCTATGACCGGCCGAACTCGATTTCACCTCTTGTGCCTCCCCGCTGTGCTGCTGTTTGTCGTGAACTTCGCCATTAGCCCGGACATATCAGCAAAACCCAAAAAAGAAGTGGGTTCCGGGAGCGGCAAAGCGTTGGGTAAGCTCAAAAAGAACAAGGAAAACTCTCCGCCGTCTCTCTCCGGGACACCCGATGGCGTGGTACTCGAGAATTCGTTCTACGAATTCGTGCCCAGCGCTGCGGATCCGAATGGCGACACCTTGACCTTTGCAATCAACAACAGACCCGGCTGGGCTGAGTTTGATCCCACCACCGGTGCGCTCTATGGCACGCCTGGCGCGGCGGACGTGGGCCGCTACAGCGCCATTCAGATAGCGGTAAGCGACGGTCTCGCTACTGCTGAGCTGTCGGCCTTCGACATCGATGTGGTGTCGACGACTCTGGCCTCAGTGACGCTCCAATGGCAGCCACCCACGGAAAATACCGATGGCACCCCGCTTACCGACCTTGCAGGCTATCGTATTTACTACGGCGTCGACCCGGCAGACCTGAGCGATCTCATCAAGTTGCCGAATCCGGGCCTGACAACCTATGTCGTCGAAGAACTCACCCCCAACACCTGGTACTTCGCCATGACGTCTGTGAACGAGCGGGGCCAGGAAAGCGACTTGTCTAACCAGCTGATTGGCGACACCCGCTGATCAGCACGAGCCTGCCGGCCGGCAAAATAAGAATGGCCGCTATTGGCTGCGGATTCAACTGGTTG
Organism: Pseudomonadota bacterium; assembly: GCA_027295475.1. Next base: position 5,021 of record JAPUKV010000204.1, on the reverse strand, counting down.
CCGCAAGAATTCTGTTGGGCGTCGGCTTTGCACTCAGGCGTGGCAGGTCAGTCTTTAGTGGCTGCCCGTCGCTTCGATTCCCAGGCGGTCCAGAACAGGGCGAGACGTATCCCGCGGTCGTAGTCCCGCTGATACAGGGGGCTTGCGTCGTTGGCGGCGCCCTTGTTCACCCACAGACGAACGGAACCGCGAAACTCAAGCCGGTCGGTGATCTGTCGGTTCAGACCCACCAGAAACTCGGTATTCAGATAGCCGGAAAAAGCGTCGAACTGCGGCCGGGTCGGTGTGGCGAATTCTGGCGCCACACCGTAGAAGAAATTCATATAGTTGCGGTTCGCCCAGGCCGGCGCCACTCGAAAACGCAGCTCAGTACGCGGACCCAGCAGGTCCCGGGCCAGGTACTCCAGCTCCGGGTTGAATACGAAACCGCGACCCGTTGCATCCAGACCGTCGAGCGATACGGCCGCGCGTACCTGCAACGACAGTTTGAGTTCCCGGTCTTCGTCCGGTCCGCCCTTCAGTGCAATCTTGAGCTCGGGACCGGCCTCCACGAGAAAGTCCAGGTCCGGCATACCTGTGCGGACACTCAGCTGGTCGCTGTCCTCGGGAAAGCTGGCGTTCAGGCCGATAGACAGCTTGAAGCGGTCGCCGTTGAGGATCCGGCTGTTGGCAATGTCCTCCAGATCCTCCCCGAAGCGCAGGATTTTGCCACGGTACACCGGGTAAGGTAATGGAAGTATGGTGAGATTCTGATCCGACGAGGAAGGGTAGGCGGGAAAGTCCTGTCCAAAGGCGACCAGCCGGATCCCCCAGAGCCCCGGAAGATCCTCATCGGCGGTTTCCTCTGCGTGCAGCTGCGCCGCCGCAAGCCACAACAGCGTGCAGACCGTGACCCTCAAGTGTTTCATACAGACTCTGCCTCCATTTACCTCCAACCCCGCCCATTGTCCCGCGTTCCCCGTTTGCGACGACCTTTTTCGCCGCTGCCTCAATGGGTGATCGTCCAGCATATCAGCCAGGTCTGATTTACTTGGTGCTTGGATCAGGTTATTGCGAATGGTTATTATTGCGCGTTTTCTGCCTGTCACCAGGCCGGCTTTATGGTTAATTGACTGGTCGCTTCATACTCAAGAGTGGTCAGTTAGCTAATACGATACTCCGGCTATTATCGTACTTCCTCGTTGTGTGTAATACACAGGTGATGGTCTCTTGTCATTCCTTTCGGGAATGCAGTCTTTGCTCGCGCGTAAACTCACGTGGGTGCCTGGCCTTGCGGAAGCCATCCAGCTGGTGGGCAATAGCGAGTAGCGGGTGGCGCAGCAGCATCTTGGGACCGGCGTATCGCATGATTACCCTGGCGTGAGCCCTTCGAGCCGGCTTATAGCATTGAACAGGACAGTTGGTGCAAGTTGGCTTGTCTTCTCCATAGGGACATTTGTGCAGCCGCAGCTCAGTATAATTTTGAAATTCCGACACGCTGCGCACAGGATGTCCCCGGAACTGTCACGGTGAGCGGAGCAATAGATGCCGATCATCTTGCTCATGGTTAACCGTTCACGGGCAAGGCGTTTCTTTTGTGAGTGCATTCCGATCCTGTTTGAAGAGAACCGGATCAGATTAGCGACTGTCACTCGGGGCTTCGATAGAGGCTTTCCGAGAGCCCGTTGCGCGAAAGCGCAGCAACATTTAGGTTGATTGAACTTCTGCTTATGGCCGAGGCTGTGTAAAAACGCATTGTTCATTATAATGTTTAAGCCTCAGTGGCAGGGCCGTCAGCCGATGTGCCGAACGTGATGGGAGATCGGTGTCACGACTTCCAGGCAGTGGCTCAAGCTGTGCGATAATCACCGGTTCAATTTAACCCGGTTGGGGAAACATCGTGCGAGCATCCTTCGCATTGCGCCTTTCTGGCGTAATTTTCTTATTGTCAGGCCTGATGGCCGGTTGCGTGCCCGAAACGGCGGAAAGCCCGGCAGTGAATGCCAGACCGACCGTTGCGGGCTCTAAAGCTCAGGTCGCACCGCGCCCGGACGTTTATGCCGAGTTCACCCTGACGAGCGACCTGTCTTATTTAAGCGATAACCAACGCAAAATGATCGGAATACTGATCGAAGCGTCGCAGATCATGGATGACCTGTTCTGGCGTCAGGCCTACGGGGACGATTATCAGCAATGGCTTGCGTCAATTGGTGTCGACGAAGTACGGCATTTCGCCGAACTCAATTACGGGCCCTGGGACCGGCTGGACGATGAGAAGCCATTTATGGATGGGGCCGGCGACAAACCGCTGGGCGCGAATTTCTATCCCTACGATATGAGCAAGGAAGAGTTCGAGGCTGCGGATCTGCCGGGCAAGGAGGACCTTTACACGTTCTTGCGCCGGGATGCCGGGGGTGCGCTCACCGTCGTGCCCTTTCACGAAGCCTATGAGGACGAGCTGGGTCGGGCAGCAGCACTTCTGCGGCAGGCCGCAGTTCTCGCAGATCACGAGGGTTTCGCGAACTATCTCAGGCTCAGGGCGGATACATTGATTAGCGACGACTATCAGACAAGCGACCTGGCATGGATGGATGTAAAGACCAATCCGATCGACGTTGTTATCGGGGCCATCGAGGTTTACGAAGACCGGATGTTCGGTTATAAGGCTGCCTACGAGTCCTATGTACTGATTAAAGACCGGGACTGGAGTGAGCGCCTGGGCAAGTTCGCGGATTTCCTGCCGAAACTGCAACGCGGGCTGCCCGTCCCCGACGCATACAAACAGGAAACACCGGGCACCGATTCGGATCTGAACGCCTACGACGTCGTTTATTACGCCGGTCACAGTAACGCCGGCTCCAAAACGATTGCGATCAACCTGCCCAATGATGAAGAGGTGCAGTTGCAAAAAGGCACGCGCCGACTGCAACTCAAGAATGCGATTCAAGCCAAGTTCGAGAAGATTCTGGCTCCTATCGCAGACGTGCTGATCGATGAGTCTCAACGCCAGCATGTCAATTTCGATGCCTTCTTCGCCAACACGATGTTTCACGAAGTGGCGCACGGGCTTGGCATCAAGAACACGATCAACGGCAAGGGAACCGTGAGAGAAGCATTGCGGGATGTTTATTCCGGCATGGAGGAGGGCAAAGCAGACGTGCTCGGCCTCTATATGATCACCAAGCTGCATGAGGCCGGTGAACTCGGCGAGATTGATTTGCGGGATAACTACGTTACATTTCTGGCCAGCATTTTTCGCTCGATTCGTTTCGGGGCCAGCAGTGCGCACGGCAGGGCGAACATGGTTCGATTCAATTTTTTTGCAGAGCGCGGCGCATTCATACGTGACGCGGAAACCGGCAGGTACAGGGTCGATTACGATCGTATGCAGGATGCGATGGCGGCGCTATCGGAGCTGTTGCTGACTCTGCAGGGCAACGGCGACTATGAAGGTGCTTCTGAACTAATGGCCACGAAAGGTGTCATTTCCGAGGAGTTGCAAAGCGGCCTCGACAGGTTGACGCACGCGAACATTCCCGTCGATATCGTATTCAATATGGGTGTTGCGGAACTCGGGCTCGACTAAAGCCGCATTTTCACAAAAACAAAGACAGGAAACCACACATGACCATTTATGCGAGATACGCAGCGTTACTGCTGTTGTCGATCACTGGCTTGTTTGCCTGCGGTCAGGACCAGATCGGACCGGCCGCCGTCACCGATACGGCCAGGCCGCCATGGGCCGAGTTCGCGACGATGGCGGTTGCCGAATACTACCGTCAAAGACCAGAGCGAGCAGTTAGTGCAGGGCTACACCAGTATGATGGCCAGATTAGCGACCTGAGCCCCGAATCGGTCGCCGAATATCTTGCGTGGGTCAAGAAAACACGTAGCGACGCGAAAATGTACGACGATCTCGACGGAATGGAGGCATTCGAGCGCGACTATCTCGTGGTGTCGATGAATGAAGAGGAATTCTATTTCGAGACGGCTGACTATATGTCCAGAAATCCGGCTGTTTATGTTGGCCAGCTCGGGTTCAGCGTCTATCTGGATCGTGAATACGCACCATTGGACGTTCGGATGCGCGGTTACACACAGTACGTCGCGCAATTTCCAGCTTATTTCGAAACGATGCAGTCGAATTTGCAGCCACCACTGGCAGCGCCGTTCATTGAGATGAGCCTCGCTAGATTCGGCGGTCTGGTTGGATATTTGGAAACCACGGTCCCGGAGATCTTTGCAAGTGTTGCGGACGAATCACTTCAGGCAGAGTTTGCCGCAGCAAATACGGCAGCGGTCGATTCAATAAAACAAACTGTCGAGTGGCTCGAAGGCCTGCGTGAGACTGCTCATGATGATTTCGCCCTCGGCGCAGAGCGCTTCCTGGAGATGCTGCGGGCTGCCGAAGGCGTGGAAATCACGCTGGCAGACCTCAAAGCTGCAGGCGAACGGGACCTTGAGCGTAACCTGGCGATACTGAATGAGGCGTGCGCCGAGTTCGCGCCGGGTAAGGGCATTCCGGAGTGTGTGCGGGGAGTCCAGGACAAAAAACCCGAGGGTGGGCCCGTTGCTGGTGCCCGCGCCCAGCTTCCTGGATTACGCAAGTTCCTCGAAGAACAAGAACTCGTCACGATTCCTGGAACAGAAGAAGCGCTGGTCGATGAGGCGCCGCCGCATCGCCGGACAAATTCCGCTTATATAAGAATTCCGGGCCCATACGAGGTCGGCTTGCCGTCCGTTTATTACATCGCACCGCCGGACCCGAGCTGGTCGGAAGAAGATCAGCTTGCTTACATCCCCGGCGAGTCAGATTTGTTGTTTACGTCGGTGCACGAAGTCTGGCCGGGACATTTTTTGCAATTCCTGCATGCCAATCGTGCAAAGAACAATATAGGACAGCACTTCGGTGCCTACACGTTCAGCGAGGGTTGGGCGCATTACACCGAGGAAATGATGGCCGATGCTGGTCTCGACGACGGCAGGCCGGACATACGTATCGGCCAGCTGTTGAATGCCTTGCTTCGTAATGTCAGGTATCT
>JAPUKV010000203.1 GCA_027295475.1 Pseudomonadota bacterium | reverse complement strand
CATGAATTACTGCGCATAGGGACTGCATGGTCCCTGCAACGCCTGATGCGTGCAGCGGCCAGGATTCGCGACGCCGGCAGCGGCAACGTCGTGACTTATTCGCCCAAAGTATTTATTCCGCTGACAGAACTGTGCAGGGATGTCTGTCACTACTGTACCTATGCCAAGACGCCGCGACGGGTGGCGCAACCCTATCTCGATCGCGATAAGGTCCTGGCGATTGCCCGGCAGGGCAAACAAGCCGGTTGCCGCGAAGCGTTGTTTACCCTGGGCGACAAGCCGGAACTCCGCTACAAGACCGCCCGGACTGCCCTAAAGGAATTGGGGCACGACACGACTCTGGATTACCTGGCCGAGATGGCCGAACTCGTGCGCCGGGAAACCGGACTGTTGCCGCACCTCAACGCCGGCATCATGTCCCTGTCCGACTATCGGCGTTTTCGGCCTATTGCACCGTCGATGGGAATGATGCTCGAAACTGCCTCGTCGCGTCTTTCCCTGCGGGGCGGACCGCATTACGGTTCGCCGGATAAGCAGCCGTCGGTTCGACTGGATTCCATCCGGGCGGCCGGCGAAGCTCAGGTACCGTTTACGAGCGGTATTCTGATTGGTATAGGGGAAACCCGCAGCGAACGGATTGACAGCCTCTTGGCTTTGCGTGCGTTGCACGAGCAATACGGGCACATTCAGGAAATCATTATTCAGAATTTTGTGCCGAAGCCGGGCACGAAAATGGCAGGATTTGCGCCGCCAACGAGAGAAGAATTACTCTGGACGGTGTCGATCGCGCGTCACGTATTCGGGCCCGACATGAGCATACAGGTGCCGCCGAATCTGAATGCGGAGGATCCCGTAGCCCTCATCCACGCGGGGATCAGTGACTGGGGCGGCGTGTCGCCCGTGACACCCGATTATGTCAATCCGGAGTCGCCCTGGCCGCATCTGCAGGAACTGGCCGATATTACGGCGGCGGCACAAAAAAGTCTGGTGCCGCGCCTGACGGTTTATCCGTCATACATTGAGGATCGTGATCAGTGGATAGACCCCGGACTGATCGGCGCCGTTCTGCGGCATTCGGATAGCGATGGATTTGCCCGCGATGACAGCCGTCCGCAGGAATGGGCGGTCGGTGCTGAGGTGACCCCACCCTGGCGATTGCAAGGTGCTGGTGCCGGCGATCATGGAGTATTCGATACACGCCTGCGTCGTATTCTCGGGCGCTGCCGCTCCGGCAAGCGCCTGACGCAAGCGGATGTCGAGTCGTTGTTTCGCGTCCGCGGCAGCAGTGTTGCGGCGGTTTGTCATGCGGCGGATCGATTGCGTCGTGAAGTGTCCGGAGACGTTGTCACATACGTCGTCAATCGGAACATCAACTATACGAATATTTGTCTTTATAAGTGCTCGTTCTGTGCTTTTTCAAAGGGCAAGACGAGCGAGAATCTGCGCGGCGCGCCATATGTCGTCGATCTCGAGGAGATAGAGCGCCGGACGGCGGAAGCCTGGGGCCGCGGCGCGACTGAAGTGTGTTTGCAAGGTGGCATTCACCCGGCGTTTACCGGTCAGACCTATATCGACATATGCCGCGCAGCGAAACGGGCTGCACCCGACATACATGTGCATGCGTTTTCACCGCTCGAAGTTACTCACGGCGCCAGGACGCTCGGTGTTTCTGTTGAGCATTTCCTGGCACAGCTGCAGGGTGCCGGTCTCGGCACTTTGCCCGGTACCGCAGCGGAGATCCTCGACGATGACATCCGCCGAATTATATGCCCGGACAAAATCACGACGGAGGAGTGGCTGTCCACCATCGCGGCCGCGCACGGACTGGGTCTACGCACAACTTCAACCATCATGTTCGGTCACTTGGAAAAAATTCAGCACTGGGCGCGGCATCTTCTGGCGATTCGCGATTTGCAGGAACGCAGCGGCGGCATAACAGAATTTGTCCCGTTGCCCTACGTACATATGGAAGCGCCGATGCACCGCAGGGGCTTGTCGAGGCCGGGGCCAACCTATCGGGAAACAATACTGATGCATGCCGTCGCTCGGCTGGTGTTGCATCCTTTGATCCCGAACATCCAGGTCTCGTGGGTCAAGCTCGGCGAGGCCGGGGCTGCCGATTGCCTGAATGCCGGCGTGAACGACCTCGGTGGCACGTTGATGAATGAGTCGATATCGCGTGCTGCCGGCGCGAGCCACGGTCAGGAGATGGCGCCGGATGCGATGGACAGACTGATCAGAAGCATCGGTCGTCATCCTCGCCAGCGCAACACGCTCTACGGCGAGACGCCGACGGACCGGGTAATCGCTTCACACAGTGCGGCGGCATTGGTGCCCGTACATAATCCCAGCGCTCGCAATTTTCGACAGCTCGGTACAAGTCTGCAGGCGCAGTGATTTCACCTTGATCTGTACGATCTGCTCGGCCGATTATTTGCACTAAACGGCAGAGCGGGATGACGCAGGAAACTCGTTTGGTAGCCAACAGGAAATTCGCCTGGATCGAGACACCGCGAGGTGCACACCTGATACTGACTCTGACCGCCCTGTGTCTGGCGGGCAATCACGTTATCGGCAGAAGCGTAGCCGGTGAGATTCCCCCTCTGGGACTATCCTTTTGGCGCTGGACGGTTGGCGCACTGTTTCTGGCACCTTTTGTGATGCCGAAAATCCTCGAACGACGCAAAATTTATCGTGCACACCTGAGAAACCTGGCCTTGCTTGGACTGCTCATTGTGGGCAGCACCTCCGTGTTGTTGGTGGCGCTGAACTTTACGACGGCAATCAACGTCTCCCTGATCAACGCGGTTCAGCCGGTTCTTACGGTGCTACTGGCAGTCGTGTTTCTGCAGGATAGGATTTCCAGGAGCGCTGTTGTCGGCATCATCTTCGCGTTGTTTGGTGTCGTGGTCATGCTGTCCGAGGGTGACTGGACTAATGTGTCAAACCTGCAACTAAACGGCGGAGATCTGATTGCTCTGGCAGCCATGTGCGGCCTCGCCACATATGCTTTGAATCTGAGAAAGTTGCCCGGCGATCTCTCTGTCGTCGAATCACTTTTTGCCCTCACGCTATTGGGCAGTTTGATGCTGCTTCCATTTTATATTCTGGAATCTTTGTTCTACGCGACCGTACCGATGCGCTCGTCTACGGTTGTGGTGGTACTTGAACTCGCGCTATTGGTTTCCGTGTTCGGCAATCTGATGTGGAACCTCGGCAATCAGATAATCGGTCCCATCCGTGCGGCGATGTTCATCAATCTGATTCCCCTGTTCGGTGCGATGCTGGCCGTCACGTTTCTGGGAGAGAAAATCTTTTTCTATCATCTGATCGGCGGCTTACTGATTTGCCTGGGAATCTGGCTGGTTGTCGGCAACCTCAATCGGCACAGTCGGCGTCAGCTTCCCGAATAGCATGCAATCGGCCCCGAATGCCGATCGATCAGTCAGGTTCCCGGATGGCCCCCGGGTCTGCCCAGCATCTGTAGGAGCTGTGCTTTGGCGATGCCCAGCCCGCCGCGGACCACCGGCCAGAGCGACGATCCGAACGCCTCTTTCACAACCTGCCTCGCCTTGGCCTTGTCGTGGAAGGCCTCCGTAAGGAGTATCGGGTCGTTGAAATTATTGACGAAGGCGTTGGCGATTTTCTGCTGGGGGCTATCGTTCCCGGCTTCGGCCGTACTGCCGTATTGCGCCACGAGAATTATCTTGCCTGCGTCGGTGAGCGGTTCGAGCAGCGTGTTATTGAACATGTCGATGTAGCGGTGTCGTTCCCAGAAACGATCGAACGTGC
>JAPUKV010000202.1 GCA_027295475.1 Pseudomonadota bacterium | reverse complement strand
GGCTTTTCTCAAGGTTGATGATGTGGATCTTGTTTCGCTCGCCGAAGATGTAGGGTGCCATCTTCGGGTTCCAGTAGCGGGTCTGGTGACCAAAATGCACGCCAGCCTCTAGCATCTGGCGCATGGATACGTCTGCCATGTGATTTCTCCGGGTTAGGCCTCCGTACACCCCATCTCGCAACCCCTTTTCAGGTGGGGCACCCAGCGTGATGTGACGATGTACGTGTGGATTAATTGCCTCTAGGGCGCGCGCTTTATACCATAGCCGGTCGCGGCCAACAATACGGTTTCTGCAATTTTCTATGACTGTCACGATAAAAACTGCCGAGGAGCAGGACAAAATGCGGGTTGCCGGTCGCCTGGCGGCCGACGTTCTGGACATGATCGGCGAGCATGTCCAGTCCGGCGTAACGACCGGCGAGCTCAACAGCATCTGCCACGATTATATCGCCAACGTCCAGAACGCGATCCCGGCGCCACTGAACTACCGCGGTTTTCCCAAATCGATCTGTACTTCCGTCAATCACGTCGTGTGTCATGGCATCCCTGGTGAGCGCAAACTCAAGGCTGAAGACGCCATTAATATCGATATTACTGTCATCAAAGACGGCTTCCACGGTGACACCAGCCGGATGTTTTTTGTTGGCAAGCCTGGCGTAAAGGCACAGCGGCTGTCCCAGGTTGCCTACGATGGCATGTGGCTGGGCATCGAGGAGCTTGCGGCCGGTAAGCACCTGGGCGACGTCGGTGCGGCGATCCAGAAATACGTCGAGAAACATCGATTCTCAGTCGTTCGGGAGTACTGCGGTCATGGCATCGGCCGCATTTTTCATGAGGATCCGCAAGTCTTGCACTATGGCACGAGGGGCACCGGACTTGAGCTGAAAGCCGGAATGACGCTGACCGTTGAACCGATGGTGAACGCCGGCAAGGCCAGCGTGAAATTGTTGCCGGACGGCTGGACCGTCGTGACCAAGGACCATAGTTTGTCAGCGCAGTGGGAACACACCATTTTGATCACGGAAACCGGCTACGAAGTTTTGACGCTCGGCGCCAGCGACCGATAAGCCGAATATCCTTTTACATCAATGATACATACGGCGACCGAATGGACTGAGGCCCTGTCAGACGACCCGGCCCTCGCAGTTCTTCGCGACATACTCGCGACATCGACGTCCACCGACAGTCGTGCGGCGCTCGGCGCTGCCAGCAACAACATACGGGAACGGTTTCTCGACGGTGAGTCGGTCGTCACGTTGGTGCATGCGCGATCGGCCGTGGTCGATGCCGTGCTGACGCACTTGTGGCAGCAATACGCCCAAGACTGTGTTGCCACTGCAGCGCTGGTCGCCGTTGGCGGCTATGGGCGAGCCGAGCTTCACCCGTACTCCGACGTCGATATTCTGTTGTTGTTGCCAAAAAAGCTGCCCGCAGACCACAAATCGCAACTGGGCGATTTTATCACCGCGCTCTGGGACGTCGGCCTCGAGATCGGTCACAGCGTACGCACGGTCAAGCAATGCCGGGTTGAGGCAAAAGCCGACCTGACCGTGGCGACGTCTCTGATGGAATCACGCCTGATTGGTGGCCCCATTGAACTCTATGACGACATGCGGGCCGTCATCGCGCCGAATAAGATCTGGCCCCCGACGAAATTTTTTGCCGAAAAGCGTAAGGAGCAAATCGCACGACATCACCGTTACGACGACTCGGCCTACAAACTCGAGCCCAACGTTAAGGGCAGCCCGGGCGGACTGCGCGACATCCAGGTGGTTGGCTGGGTTGCCAGGCGCTATTTCGACGTCGAGACGTTTGAAGAACTGGTGCCCCACCGATTTCTGACGCCCGGACAGGTGCAGCGTCTCAATGATGGCCAGGAATTTCTTTGGCGGGTCCGGTTTGGCCTGCATGTGCTGACGGGCCGACGTGAAGACAGGCTGTTGTTTGATCACCAGATTAACCTGGCCAAAATGCTCGGATACGAAGACGCGACCTACACGCTCGCCGTCGAGCAGCTGATGCAGCGTTACTACCGCACCGTCATGGATCTGAGTCGCCTCAATGAGATGCTCTTGCAGCTCTTTGAGGAAGCGATCCTGATGGACCCGACGGCAGAATCCGAGCCGCTCAACGAGCGATTCTCCGTGAAAAACGGTTTTCTGCAAACCACGAATAACCAGGTTTTCACAAGGCAGCCGTCCGCGTTACTCGAGTTATTTCTGCTACTGCAACAAAATCCGGAAATTCGGGGTGTCAGCGCCTACACGATCGGTCTGATCAAGCGAAACCTGCATCTGATCGATGAGGAATTTCGGCAAAATCCGCGCAATCATCGATTATTCCTGTCAATCCTGAGTGCTCCCAAGGGCGTTACCCACGAGCTTCGGCGCATGAACCTGTATGGCGTTCTCGGCCTGTACATTCCGGCATTCGGTCGCATTGTGGGCCGCATGCAGTACGACCTGTTTCATACCTACACGGTCGACGAACACTCATTGTTTGTCGTCAGCAACCTGCGTCGATTCGCATTGCCGCGTTTCGATCACGAATTCCCGACCTGCAGCCGCATCATGCAGTCGTTCGAAAAACCCGAGATCGCCTACCTGGGTGGCATGTTTCACGACATTGCCAAAGGTCGCGGCGGCGATCATTCCGAGCTTGGAGCCGTTGACGCAGAAGCATTTTGCCTCGAGCACGGAC
>JAPUKV010000201.1 GCA_027295475.1 Pseudomonadota bacterium | reverse complement strand
ATTCGCCCGTCAGGACGATTAATTCGCCCGTCAGGACGGGCTCCTACACGCTAGCAGATACGTTCTCAGAGCCTGAGGGTGATGCCCAGATAGGCAGTGCGGCCAAGGCCCGGGCGTACGCCGGCAGGGCGTCTGGCGGCGATATAGGTGTCGTCGAGCAGGTTATCCACCTTGAAATAAGTGCGGAAAGAGGGCGTTATCTGCCAGCTTGCGACCATGTCCCAGACGAGGTGGGCGTCAATCGTCTCGTTTGGGGGAAAGTCGCCCTGGCCGGCGACTGATCTCATCTTGCCGACGTAGCTGGCGGCGAGGTTCAGCGCCCAGTAGTCGCTGCTTTGCAATCCTGCGGAGGCTCTGAACTGATGTTCGGGGATGTAGGGCAGTTCATCGCCGATCTGGACGTCGCCCCAGGGGTCGAAGCTGCTGTCGAAAGCGTTCTCGAAGACAGCCTCGGTGGTCCAGGTGTAATTGATGCTCACGGGCAGGTCGAGCTTGCCGTTAGCGACACCGGTGAAGCTGTAATCGGCGCTGAGTTCGAGCCCCTGCACCGTGACTTCGCCGCCATCGAACTGATCGCCGATCTCGCCGCTGCCGCCGGTGGAGGCGGTGACCGTGCCGACCAGGTTGTCGTAATCGTTGAGGAAATAAATCGACTCGAAGGCAAAGCTGCCGTGTTTATAACGGGTGCCGAACTCGATATTGATGCTGCTTTCCTCGGCGGCGCTGCTGCCGGGTGCAGGCGGGTTGAAGCCCTTGTGGATACCGGCGAGCAGTCGCCAGTCGGCGTTGAGCCGATAGAGCACGCCCATGCCCGGGATCAGGACGGATAGCGAGTTTTCGCGGATGCGAGTCGGGCCTGCCGCGCGGCTCGGATCGTCCGTCGAGTAGTCGAGCCGTTGCATGTCGATGTCTTCGAATCGCAGCCCGGGTGTCAGGATCCAGTTGCCGGTCCGGATCTCGGTATCGATGAACAAAGAGCGTGCATCGGCGCTGCTGATGCGGTTGGTGGTCGAACCCGGGGCGCCATCGCTGGTCATGATGAGTTGCGAGGCTGCCATGCGATAGCCGTCTTCGTCCTGGAAGCGGTCTTCCTCGTCCTCGTGCAAGCGGATCCCGGTGGTCAGGCCGAACTCGGTATCACCAAACTGAAAAGCCCATTCCACTTCGGCCTGGATGCCCTGTGAGTAGTAGTCGCGGTTGTTGTTGCGCTTGACGATGGCATCGTCGGGGCTGTCGCCCCCTTGCAGGTAAGCGAACTCGGCAGCATAGGTCGTGGTATCCGCCAGGACACTCGAGATACCGGTGCCGTTGACGGATTGCAGCTTGAACCAGTTGCGCGAGAAGTCATTCCGATAAATGGTTACATCGCTGCGCCAGCTTTGTCCGGAGTCGATCACGTAACTGAGCTGCAGTTGTCCATGTTCGCTCTGGAACACATCGCCGGCCGAGGCAGCGTAGCGGCGGTTCGGGTCCACGCTAAAGTCCTCGTCCGTCAGGCCGAGGTAGGTCTCGTCGGCGGTCTGCTCGGTATGGCCTGCTTTGAAGCGCAGGCTTTGATAAAGGGCGGTAGCGGGATCGCTGTCGAAGCGTGCTTTCAGGACATAGTCCTGCAGGTCGTAGCCCGTGCTTGCGCCGGGTTGGCCATCGATATGCTTGAAGCCGTCACTTGCGCTTTGCACGGTTTCCAGGAGCCAGGAGAAACGCTGGCCACGATCGCCGAAATTGAGATGGGCATCGGTGGTGCCGTGTTCGCCGATCCTGAGATCGAGGATGCCGCCCAGGGAATCCGGTATCGGCGTCGAGATCAGGTTGATGGCGCCGCCGGTCGTCCTCGGACCGATGCTGATCGATGCAGGGCCTTTCAGCACTTCGAGCGTATGCATGCGCCGCTGGGTCGGGAAGTAGTAGGCCGAGGGGGCGGCGTAGGGCGCCGGTGCGATCAGGATGCCGTCTTCCAACAGTGCGATGCGGCTGCTGCGATCCAGGCCCGAGCCGCGGATGCCGATGTTGGGGCGCAGGCCAAAGCCTTCTTCTTCCTGTACATAGACACCGGGCACCGTGCGCAGTACGCGCATGACGTCGCTTTGCATGAAAGTGGCCAGTTCTTCCTGATCGATGACATGCGCAGAGCCGGGGATGTCTGCGATATCACTCTGCCGGCCGATGATGGTGACGTTATCGAGGATGGCCTCGTTAGCTTCGGTTGCTTTTTCTTCTGTTGGCTCGTTGTCTTGTGCCTGGACGGTGGTTACCGTCAGAACGAGCACGATGATGCCCAATAGTCCCTTGATTGTGTCCCGCAGTTGCATGAATTCCGGCTCCGCTGCCTTTCAACAGTATTGGCGGCAGAATTTATCTTAAATGCGAATGATTCGCAATTGCGTTAAATACGGTTGGCCTATGGGACCTGCTGCTTCCATGTATTCAATGACTTAGCGGGCGGTAGTGGCAGCATCCGATGAAATTTACCGATATTCCCGGGTCATTCGCGGGCAGGCGGGCTCCCAGACACAGGCAGCCGCGCGCCGATTAATGAAGTTCGCAGAGCGGCTGTGACTGAAACTCTCCACTCCTGGGCCCGGACATGGCAACATTGCGCCTCTTTGATGCAGACGGGAGTTGTTGCCTGTCTGTGCAAATCGAAGGACCAGCTTGAGCAACAGCAGCAGAAAACTACTCATCGTCGAAGACGACCCGGGGCTTATGAGCCAGCTCCGCTGGTGCTTCGAGGAGTATGAGGTCCTGGGAGCAGACGACCAGGCCTCGGCGATCAATGAGCTGCGCCGGCATGAGCCGATGGTGGTGCTGCAGGACCTGGGACTGCCGCCGAATCCCGAAGGCGTCGAAGAGGGTCTCGCCACGCTGCAGGAGATTCTTAAACTGTCACCGCATACCAAGGTGATCGTGGTCACCGGGCATGGCGATCAGGAGAACGCCCTCAAATCGGTTGCGATGGGTGCTTATGATTTTTATCAGAAGCCGGTCGATACCGATACGCTGCAGTTGCTGGTCGAGCGCGCGTTCAACATCAGCGAACTCGAAGCGGAAAATCGCCGCCTGCAAAGCCAGGCAGTTGCCTCGCCTTTGGACGGCATTGTCGCAGCCAGCGAAGGTATGCTGGCGGTTTGTCGGATGATCGAGAAAGTGGCGCCGACGGATGTGACGACGCTGCTTCTGGGTGAGAGTGGGACGGGCAAGGAGCTGCTCGCCCGCGCCTTGCATCGTTTGAGCCCGCGCGTCGAAAATCGATTCGTTGCGATCAACTGTGCCGCGATCCCCGAAAACCTGCTCGAGTCCGAACTCTTCGGTCACGAGAAAGGTGCGTTCACGGGTGCGGCCAAACAGACGCTGGGAAAAGTCGAGCTGGCGGACGCTGGCACGTTGTTCCTCGATGAGATCGGTGACATGCCGCTGGCCTTGCAAGCGAAGATGCTGCGTTTTCTTCAGGAACGGGTCATCGAGCGGGTCGGTGGGCGCGAGGAGATCCCGGTCGATGTGCGCGTCGTGTGTGCGACGAATCAGAACCCGGTCGAGATGATAGAGCAGAGCACTTTTCGCGAGGACCTCTATTATCGCGTCAGCGAGATCACGATCGATATTCCGCCCTTCAGAGACCGTGAAGAGGGCCGGCTGATTCTTGCGCGGACATTGCTCGCCAGGTTCTCCGCACAGCAGGGCAGGGCATTGAGCTTCAGCGATGACGCCAACAATGCGATCGAAGCCTACTTATGGCCCGGCAACGTCCGCGAGCTGGAAAACAAGATCAAGGGTGCCGTCATCATGGCGGACGGCAACCAGATCACTGCACGGGACCTCGGCATCGATGATGCCGAGCCGGGACCCGAAACACTTAATCTTCGCGAAGTTCGGCGCCTTGCCGAGTCAAAGGCAATCAGGGTCGCGTTAATGAAGGCGTTCGGCAAAATAACCCGCGCCGCCGAGATGCTGGGCGTGACGCGACCGACGCTCTACGACCTGATGAACAAATACGGCTTGTCCGCCGAGGGATACACCAAGCGCGCCAATGGCGGCAACGGGGCAGGTGAGGGTTCGTCAAAAGATTGATCGCTCGTCAGGCAGGTGAGTGCTCCTGCAAC
>JAPUKV010000200.1 GCA_027295475.1 Pseudomonadota bacterium | reverse complement strand
GCAGCCGGGTTTTCATGTCTCATTGCTTGACGGCGTCACCGGCAGCGGCAAGACGGAAGTCTATTTGCACCTCATGAAAGACGTTCTGGATGCAGGCCGTCAGGTGCTGGTGCTCGTTCCGGAGATCGGACTGACGCCGCAATTCGTTTCGCGCCTGAAAGAGCGCCTTGGCATTGAACCGGCCTTGCTGCATTCCTCGTTGCCCGACAGTATCAGATTGTCCGCATGGCGCAGCGCAAGAAACGGATCCGCATCGCTCGTGCTCGGTACGCGTTCGGCGGTTTTCGCGCCTTTAAAGAACCCGGGACTGATTGTCGTCGACGAAGAGCATGACAGCTCGTTCAAGCAGCAGGAAGGCTTGCGTTATTCCGCGAGGGACCTCGCAGTAGCCAAAGCAAAACACCTGGGTGTTCCGATCGTTCTCGGTTCGGCTACGCCTTCTATCGAATCACTGCAACACTGTACCGAGGGGAGGTATCAGCATGTCTCATTGCCATCTCGCGCTGGCAGTGCGGTACCTCCGTTGATGAGGCTTGTCGACCTCAATCAACAACCCGCATACGACGGCATTAGCCTGCCTTTGCTCAAGGCCATCGAAAAAAACCTGCGGGCCGGTGGGCAGGTTCTCATTTTTCTGAACAGGCGGGGTTTTGCACCGACCTTGATATGTTCGAGCTGCGGCCATATTGCAGAATGCCGGAGATGTGATGCGCGCATGACCGTTCATGCCGGCGACCCGAAACTTCTTTGCCATCATTGCGGCGCGAGCCGACCGGTAGAGCAGCGATGCCCGGAATGTGGCGGGCCTTTCCGGCCCCTGGGCCAGGGTACGGAAAGGCTTGAGGAGTCGCTTGCCCATCAATTCCCTGACCGCAGGATTACGCGCGTCGACAGCGACAGCACCCGGCTGAAAGACACGATGAACAAAGCGCTGGCGCTGGCGACGCAGGGTGACGCAGATATTCTCGTCGGCACTCAAATGCTGTCGAAAGGCCATCATTTTCCGAAGCTGACACTGGTGGGCGTTATCAATGCCGACCAGGGCCTCTTCGGGACGGATTTTCGATCGAGTGAACGCCTGGCGCAGAGCCTGATTCAGGTCGCCGGGCGCTCCGGGCGCGAACAGCGCCAGGGCGAAGTCATCATTCAGACGGCATTCCCGAAGCATCCGTTCTGGGGCGAGTTGTTCAGGGGAGGTTATGAGCGGGTTGCCCGATCGGCGTTGCAGGAAAGACTGGCAGCCTCGTGGCCGCCTTTTTCACGGTTGGCTTTGATACGCGCGGCAGCACATAAACGTAGCGATACGCACCGGTTTCTGGAGGCCGCCCGGGGAAAAGCCCAGGCGGTGGGCTCGAGCAATGTCAGCATCCTGGGCCCCGTCAGCGCACCGATGGAGCGCAGGGCCGGCCGTTATCACGCACAGTTACTCCTGCAAAGTACCGACCGCCAGGCCCTGCATCGCTTGCTACAGGCGTTGCGACCCGAACTTGAAACCGATAAGACTGCCCGCCGCGTGCGCTGGTCCGTCGACGTAGACCCGATTGAGCTTTTCTGATGCCGCGTTAGAATGGCCGGCCCCGTCCCCAGCGCGCATACTTCACTCACGCGATTCCCAGGCACGCCATTGAAAAGCAATATTGCACATCTTGTCGAGCAGGCGCTTGCGCTTATGCCGGAGCTCGCAGACGCAACGGAAGTGTCGTCGATCAGCAAGTCCGTAGAACGTACGCGCGACTCCCGTCACGGTGACTTCACAACGAATATTGCGATGCGCCTTGCTAAATCCATCGGCAAGAATCCCAGCGAGCTTGCCGCACAAATCATCGAACATTTGCCTGCCAGCGAGCTCGTTGACAAAGTCGAGATTGCCGGCCCTGGATTTATCAATTTTCACGTTTCCAATGCGGCATTTCATCAGGAAATAGCCCGTATTCTCGACGATGGCGACAACTATGGCAGGCAGGAAGCGAAGGAAAACCCCCGCTATTTGCTTGAATTCGTATCTGCAAACCCGACCGGGCCCCTGCATGTCGGGCACGGCCGTCTCGCAGCGTACGGCGCAACACTCGGCAACCTGATCGAAGCTATCGGCTACCCGGTCGATCGAGAGTACTACCTGAACGATGCGGGCCGACAAATGGATATTCTCGGCGTCAGCGTCTGGATCAGAATACTCGAGCAAAGTGGCGAGCGCGTACCTTTTCCGGAGGCAGGCTACAAAGGTGATTACATTGGCGAAATCGCTGCGTCTGTCGACAAGTCGCGATTACCCGAAGTAAGCGCCGACGAACTCTGTTCGGACCTGCCCCCGGATGCACCCGATGGCGACAAGGAAGAATTCATCGGCGCACTTATCCGGAAAGCCGGTGAACTTCTCGGTGAGGATCAGTTTCGGTATGTCCGACGTGAAGCGCATGCCAGGATCAGTGCAGACATCGAAGACGATCTGAGGGGCTTTGGCATCGAATTCGACCATTGGTTTTCCGAGCAAAGCCTGACCGACGAGGGCCTGATCAGCGATGCGCTGCAAGTCCTTAGGGACCGTGGCATGCTTTATGAAAAAGACGGTGCGACATGGTTCCGGGCCACCGACTACGGCGACGAGAAAGATCGCGTCGTCGTCCGCGAAAGCGGCAAGACAACTTACTTTGCAGCCGATATCGCTTATCACTACGGCAAACGCAAACGGGGCTACGATCACTTGCTCGACGTTCTCGGATCGGATCACCATGGTTATGTCGCAAGGGTTCGTGCCGGCCTCGAGGCAATGGGCTATGCCGGCGACTGCCTGGAAGTCGAACTCGTTCAGTTTGTCAGCCTCTACCGCGCCGATAAGAAATTGTCGATGTCGACACGCTCAGGCAACTTTGTGACATTGCGCCAGCTGCGCGAGGAAGTCGGCAATGATGCCGCACGATTCTTTTATGTGATGCGATCGAACGATCAACATCTCGATTTCGATCTGGAGCTCGCGAAAAAACATTCGAACGATAACCCTGTCTATTACATACAGTATGCTCATGCTCGCGTCGCGAGCGTTTTCCGGCAGCTCGATGAAAAATCCTTGAAATGGGACAAAGGGCCCGGCCTCAAGAACCTTGCCGGTCTCGCTGAGACTCATGAGAAAGCGCTGATGCGCGGACTGAGTCGATACCCTGAGATCATTGCGCTCGCCGCAAACAACCGGGCGCCACAACACCTTGTGCATTATCTTCGCGACCTTGCCAGCGAATTTCATACTTACTACAACGCGCACACATTCATTGTTGACGAAGAAGACCTGCGTAATGCGAGGCTCGTATTGATCGCCGCCACACGTCAGGTTATCGCCAATGGCCTGAGCGTCCTTGGCGTATCGGCACCGGACTCGATGTAAGACAATGGCCAGAAGACAGCGCAGACGAAAATCACACAAGGACGAGTATCCGGGCTGGGCCTGGATGATGTTCGGGCTCACAATCGGACTCTCGGTTGCATTCGCGATTTACATCAACGACCGCAGCCCGGACGTTCCCGAAGAAGCGCTCGCGCAGCAACCCGCATACATTGATAACAACAGGGAGCAAGCCACAGGTCAGTCGGAGCAGCCCCCCAAGTCGCGCTTCGATTTCTACAGCATGCTGCCCAATTTCGAGGTCATCATCCCGGAACACGAGCCCGATGTGCGGGCAGACTCCGGGCCTCAGGCTGTTGTCAAACCCGGCGTGTATGTTCTCCAGGCCGGCTCGTTTACTGAATACAAGGATGCCGATCGACGCAGGGCAAATCTTGCGCTGCAGGGAATCGAATCAAAGATTCAGCGCGTAATGATCGACGACAAGACCTACCACCGCGTCCGAATCGGCCCGATTGACGATCTCGATGAGCTGAACGTACTCCGAAGCCGCCTCCGGCAGGCGCAGATTGATGTGCTGAGAATCAGACTTGGCGACTAGTGGTCCAACCCGCCTTCTTCCCGCAGTCTTGTTAATCTCGGCGTGCGCGACTGCGCCGGAAAGCAAAACGCCGCAACTCGAAGAAGAAAGTATCGAAGTAATTTCCGACACGGTGCCAGTCCCGGCCGCGCCCAGCGAACATAAGGCAGAAATCAGGCTCACTATTGCCGCCGTCGGCGACATGATGCTTGGCACCGATTATCCGGAAAATCATCTTCCTGACGACGATGGCGTGGCTTTCCTTGCGGCCGTCACGCCGGTATTGTCCATGGCCGACATCACTTTCGGCAACCTGGAAGGCGTGTTAGTCGATGGCGGTGAGCCCGGCAAGAAATGCAGCAATCCGGCTGCCTGCTATCGGTTTCGCTCGCCACCGCGGTATGTCGAATATTTTGTGGCTGCCGGATTCGACGTGCTGAGTCTCGCCAATAATCACGCCCGGGACTTTGGCGAAGAGGGCCGCCTGGCCACGATGCAGACGCTCACCGCCGCAGGCATACACCACTCCGGCCTTGAAGGCGATTTCGCGAGTTTCACATCCAACGGGCTAAGCATTTCGTTTGTCGCATTCGCCGTCACCAAGAACTCCAACCTGTTGCTTGACTACGTCCTGTCAGCCCAGACGATTGCCGAGCAAGCACGCTCACATGACATCGTCATCGTATCTTTCCATGGCGGAGCCGAAGGAAGAGATATGACGCATGTGCCGTTTGACGAAGAGGAATATTACGGTGAACCGCGCGGCGATGTCGTCAAGTTCTCACGCATGATGGTCGACGCCGGTGCAGACCTGGTCATCGGCCATGGCCCGCATGTCGTGCGTGCGATGGAGCGCTACAAGGGCCGCCTGATCGCATACAGCCTCGGAAACTTCGCCACGTACTACGGCATCAGCGTTGAAGGCATCAAAGGGATCGCACCGATCCTGATCGCAACCATCGATGGAACAGGAAAATTCATCGAGGGCTGGATTCACTCAACCGAGCAAATCAGACCCGGCGGCCCGCAGATTGACGACGATCAGAAAGCGCTGAACCTGATTCGCGGTTTGAGCGTTGAAGATTTTGCGAAGCCCGGTATCGGGTTTCTGCCTGACGGAAAAATAGTGCCGGCGCACAGAGCCGGCGGTTTGTTCTTCTGAAGAGATGCGGCATAAAACCTGCTACGACGATTGAGGCTACGGGTTGCCAGCCTTCAGTAAAAAGGTGTCAGATTTATTTTTCTACTAAATAAAGGTGTCAGACCAGTGGTGTCAGACCTGTTTTTCTGTCAAGAAACGGTAGAAAAATAAATCTGACACCTTTTTAGACACGTCTTTACAAGCTAGTCTTCCGTGGCTACAGATCTGAAGTCGACGCCCAGCGAACGTAGCTTGCGATACAGATGGGTTCTTTCCATGCCCACGCGCTTGGCGAGCTTGCCGACCTTGCCATCACACAGTACAAGTTGCTGCTGCAAGTAAGCCCGCTCGAATTGCTCGCGTGCTTCCCTTAGGGGCAGCGACAAGAGATCTTGCTTGACCAGCGGCTCATCGGAGCGCGTGACCGCCGCAATCTCTTTCTCGACTTCGTCCAGGCTGATCACTTCCTCGGCCCCGGTAAGTAAAAGCCTGCGAACGAGGTTCTTCAGTTCCCGCACATTGTCCGGCCATGGATAATTCCTGAGCCGGTTTTGTGCGGCCACGCCAAATCGTTTGAACGACAAGCCTTCGCCGTCGACGAGTTTATCGACGTAATAACTCAAGAGCTCCGGCACGTCTTCCGCGTATTCCCTGAGCGGCGGTACCCGCAGACTCAGGGTATTGAGATTGGATATGAGCTCTCGCCGCAAGGTTCCGGCTTCGATCCTGCTCTCGTAATCAGCGTTTACGGTCGCAAGCACGCGGACCTGCAACTTGATGGGCTCGTGCCCACCGCGGCGGACAAACTCGCCCTGTTCCAGGGCGCTCAGGATGAGTTTCTGTGCCAGATCGTTGAGATCGCTAAGCTCATCGATTATGAGCGTGCCATTCTTTGCCCGCTCGAAGTAACCGTTGTGAACCTCGCCATTCTCCTCAGTGCCGAAGAGCTGCTCCTCGGCATTGCTGTCCGTCAGAGACGCCGCGAGCAAGTTAACCAGCGGACCTTCGGCACGGTCGCTCAAAGCATGAATGTAGCGGGCAAACGCAGCGCGACCCGTTCCAGCCTCACCGGTCAGGAGCACCGGCGAGTCGTGGTTGGCATACTGCTGAACCATGTCGCGAAGACTTTGCATGAGCTTGCTCCGGCCCACCGGCGTCATCAGAGCCGGTAGGAGCCGACGTGCTGTGCTCGATTGCTTTTTCGACGCCTCGATGGCGCGTTCGACCGTACGGAGAAGCTTCGCGATCGACAGTGGTTTTTCCACGAAATCGAAAGCGCCGAGGCGCGTCGCTTCAACTGCCGTATCGACCGTGCCGTGGCCCGACATGATGACAACCGGACAGTCGAGTTCACCATGCTCGGACCACTCCCGAAGGAGGCTGATGCCGTCGGTGTCCGGCATCCAGATGTCGAGCAGTATCAGGTCAAACTTGCCTTCATCCCGCGCCGTGCGCGCTTCCGCAGCGTCAGCCGCATTGGTCACCTCATATCCTTCGTCCGATAAGATTTCTTTTATCAGCACCCGGATGTCGTCTTCGTCGTCGACTACCAGCACATGGGATGTGCTCATGCTCTATCCCTCCGTATTTCTACCCGGCCCGGCAACATCGCCATCATTGCTTCTCGCGCCGCTTCATTCACAGGCAACTGGATGCGGATCACCGCCCCGCCACCATCCGGGTTCTCGGCGTCAATCGTCCCGCCGTGTTCTTCGACCAGCTTCTTGACGATTGCCAGGCCCAGACCTGTGCCTTTGGGCTTTGTTGTTACGTACGGATCGAAGACCTGGCTGACGGATCCGGTATTGAAGCCGGGCCCGTTATCCTCGACAACGATCTCGGCGACGTCGGTTTCATGGACTTCCGTCTTGCTTAGGCGGACTTCGATGCGTCCTTTGTAGTCACAGTTTTCCAGCGCCTCTATCGAATTTCGTATCAGGTTATGCAGCATCTGGCGCACGCGGCCTATGTCTGCCTCGATATCCGGCAGCGTCGGATCCGTGTTCAGGACGATCTCGATACCGCTTGCCTGTGCGCGATACAGATCGACGACCTCGTGCGCCAGCTTGTCGAGATTGAACACGTTGATGTCGATGTCGGGAGCGCGTGCATAATCGCTGAAGGCGTTCACCATCTCCTTCATCGCCTCCACCTGCTGCACGATTGTGTGCGTTGCACGGTCCAGTACCTGCACCTCGTCCTTCGACATCGTATTGATGTATTTGCGCCGCAGCCGCTCGGCAGAGAGTTGTATAGGCGTCAGCGGGTTCTTGATTTCGTGCGCGAGTCGCCTGGCAACTTCGCCCCAGGCCGCATCCCGCTGCGCCTGGAGCAACGCCGTGATGTCGTCAAAGACGACCACGAATCCCGCGGCGTGATCCTCGTCGCCCGGCAATGCCGTGCAAGCGCAAGTCAGCACGCGCCGCCCGACTTCACCACGCAACACAATCTGTTCTCTCCACTCCGTTTCCCCGGCATTGAGATGAACCCGCGCCAAATCAACAAATTGCTCGAGAAGCGGCTGGCCCTTGGCGACGTCCGGCAAGTATTCGCCGATTCGGTTTTCGAGATCGACGTTGAGAATGGCCCCCGACGCCTGGTTTGCCGTTCGAATCCTGAGGTCGGATTCCAGGGCCACAACGCCAGTTGAGAGCCTTGCCAGGATGACTTCGAGGTTTGCGCGTTCGGCTTCGACTTGTGCCTGACTCAGGCTGGCCTGCCGCCGCGCCTCGGATAATTTCTCGGTCATTTCGTTAAACGAGCTGACGAGAAAGCCGATCTCGTCCCGTGACGGCGTTGGCAGGCGTGTATCGAAATCCCCTTTCGCAACTGCCCTGGTTCCCGCGACCAGGTTCTGAATCGGCGCGACGAGCCTTCTGGACAGTACGAACGCTCCATAGACCGACGTCAGCATCGAAAGCAGTAACACGACGGTCAGCGTGAGCGTAAAAGTTCTCTTGAGAGGCTCACGGAGATAGAGAAGCCGTTTGTATTCGCTGTACGACGAATCGACGCTGTTGGCCATGCGGCCGATTCTCTCCGGCACCGGAAAATACGCCTGAATGACGCCCACGGTCTCCGGCCGGCTGCGGTCGCCGAATGCAACGGCCGTCCGAATCTGGAAGCTGCCGCGCTCCAGCGGATCGAGACTGACAAACGGCCTGTTTTGGCGGATCTGCAAGAGTACCTCGTCTTTCGGCACCTGTGGCAGGCGGTTCGCGGCGAAATCGGAACTGGTCGCCAGGATCCGTCTGTTGCGTCCGAATACGCTGATCTCGCTCGCACCACTCTCCCGCCGCAGCATGCTCAGCTCGAAAATCAGCTGACGTTTGCTGACGTTCCGCAAGCGCTCCGCAATCTGTACGGTCGTCCCCAGGTTATCGCGCATTTGCATTTCGAGCGCGGCGCGGCTTAGGGCAAGTGCGTCATCAAGGCCCTTCTCGACTTCGACGTTGAACCAGGTATCGATGCCGCGATTAATAAACTGCATCGAGAAGTAGAAGACCACCAGTAGCGGCACGACAGCAAGCGACACCGACATGCCGACCATACGAGCTTTGAGCCTTGCCCCGGGCACGTCAGTCCGGTAATCACGCAGCAGCCGGACGAGGTTGCCGACGAGCAATGCAAACAGCACGACGACGCCGGCCACGTTAATCAACAGAATCAGAATATGCAGCCGGTCAAAGTCCTCGGAGTTCTGGGCGGTACGGCTGAGAAGGAAAAGCGCCGTCACGGCAAGCCCGACGCCGGTCGCGCCAAGCACCGTATAGACCATGTTTTTTATCTTGCGAGTATCCATTCGAACCAATCACTTTCCAGCTGCCATTGGTCGCGCCAGAAAAACAAAATCCGCAAAGGAGCAGGATATTGTTCTGTGCTCAACCTGGCGCGCAAACGTATCCGGTAAGTCTTGCCGGCCTCAAGAATCGAGTCATCGATGACCGGCAGGCCCTGAATCCGGCCAAGGTTATTCAGTGCCGAGTAAAGTGTTGCAAATGAATCCTGATTGCCGCTGTTCAGGTTGCTGACGATGTACCGCTGGCTCAGTGGCCGGTACTCGAGCTCGTAGTTGACGACGAGCTCGGCATCTGTCGCGTCGGGCATGAATCGGCGGACCCGGATAAATTCGAGATTGAGTGCAATCCGGAGCGCAACGCCACTGTTGAGCGCATCGAGTGCTTCGTCACTCAGGACGAGTTGCAGGCGGGATTCAAGTTCGTGCACCCCGTCGATCAGAGTCGTCGATGCCGATCGCACTTCAAAGTAGCCCGCACGCTCAAGCCTGTCCTGTGCCTTCGCGGTCATCAGGAACAGTGTTGTCATCAAGCCGCATACGAGAATCGCAGCAAGGCTGCTTGTCGATCTTCCAGTCATATTGTTGTCAGCCAACCCTCTCCAGACATGCGTAATAAAAGCCATCCACATCCTGGTTGCCGGGCAGGATCTGATATCCACATGTCTTACGCTGCATTAAATCGCGGATGTTGTTATTTGGCAACACATCGTTCTCCCTGGCGTCTGCCTGCGTCTTCAGAAATTCCCTCACCACCGCGTCATTTTCCTCCGTCAGGACCGAGCAGGTCGCGTAGAGCAGCCGCCCGTTTGCCTCGAGGAGCGGCCAGAGCGCCCGCAGCAGGGCCAGCTGTGATCCGGCCAGGGTTGCGATGTCCTCGGCCCGTCGCAGCAGCTTGATGTCCGGATGGCGGCGAATGACGCCACTGCCCGAACACGGTGCATCCAGCAGGATCCTGTCGAACTGCGCACCGGCCCACCACTCATCTGGTGTTGATGCGTCGGCCGCAAGAACGGTTGCAGACAGGCCCAGCCGCGCCAGGTTCTCGCGAACTTTGTCGAGTCGGTCCTCATCGAGATCAATAGCCGTTAGATCGGCATCCGGCCCCGCAAGTTCCAACAGCTGCCCGGTTTTGCCGCCGGGCGCCGCGCAGGCATCGAGGATGCGTTTAGCGCCGCCTCGGAGCAGCCACGGTCCGGCCAGCTGCGCAGCGGCATCCTGTACCGATACCTGCCCATCACTGAAACCGGGCAGCTCGCTGACAGGCCGCGGGCGCGCCAGCTTGACGGCCTGGTCGAACCCGGCGATTACCTGATGCGACGCAGCATCGTCTGCAGATTGCCCTGATTCTTGGAATTCCTTGAGTTCATTGATATACCCGGCCTGAGACTGGCGATTAATGTTTACGCGGAGCCACATCGGTGCCTGCCTGTTCCCCGCTTCCACTATCTCGAGCCAGTGATCCGGCCAGTCACACCGTAGGCGCTCGAGCAGCCACGCAGGATGCGAGTAGCGGGCTTCCTCATCCACAGGCTCCGCAGCCTGCATGTTTTTGCGCAGGAAGTTTCTGAGAACCGCGTTGATCAGCGACGCATACTTCGGCCGTCGTAGCACCCTTGAGGCATCGACCGTCATCGACACCGCAGCATGATCGGGTATTCGGGTGCCGGTGAGCTGATAGATGCCAACAGCGATCAGAGACTCGATGACGCTGTCCTTTGCCTTGAGTGGCCGGTCCAGCAAAGCACTGACCTGCGACCGCAGGCGCCAGTGAAACCGCAAGGTACCGTAACAGAGGGCCCTTGCCAGACCTCGCTCCGACGGGTTTATGCCTGCTTCCGCCTGAGCCAACGCAGTATCGAGTGACCGGCCCTGATTGACCACTGCATCGACAGCTTCCGCGGCCCGGGCCCGGGTCCGGGCGCCTGTCTTCTTTTCATCCATAGGGTATCAGTCCAGTCGCCTGCCCATTATGGACGTTTGATCGGTAAACTCGCCGGCACTGATTCTTCCCCGTCCTGGCCGCTGCAATTCAAGCATTCGCAGCACGCCATCCCCGCAGACAACGTCTATGCCGTCGCGCCCTGCAGATATCACGGTACCAACTGTTCCGCTTTGTCCATCGGCAATCTCCGCCGCCCAGCACTTGATCTGCTCGCCGTCGAAATCGAAGAATGCTCCGGGTACCGGCTTGTATGCCCGCACCTCCCGCAGCAACTCTGTGGCGGACTTGCGCCAGTTCATCGCCGCGTCGCTCTTCCTGATCTTGCCGGCATAGGTTACCGAATTCTCGTCTTGCGGCTCTGCCTCGAGTTTGCCATCGAGGATGTCCGGCAATTGTTCGCAAAGCATTTCACCGCCCAACAGTGCCAGCCGGTCAAGCAACTCGTCGGCGCTTTCCGTATCGCCAATTCGAACAGATTGCTGTGCGAACACGGGCCCGCTGTCGAGCCCTGCGGTCATTTGCATCAAACTGATGCCCGTTTCCTCATCTCCGGCAAGCATTGCCGCCTGTATCGGTGCGGCGCCGCGCCAGCGAGGCAACAGCGATGCGTGAACATTGAGGCAGCCGTGCTTCGGCAGATCGAGAATCGCCTGCGGCAGTATGAGCCCGTATGCCGCAACAATCATCAGGTCCGCTTTTAATCCGGAAATTTCTTTTACAACATCGGTGTCTTTAAGTGTTTCGGGCTGGTGCACCGCAATTTTTTTGCTTAGCGCAAATTCCTTGACAGGACTTGCTTTGAGTTTCCTGCCCCTGCCCGCAGGCCGGTCAGGTTGCGTAAAGACCGCGAGTGGCGTGACGCCCGAATCGCAAAGCGCACGTAGTAAAACAAGTGCGAAATCCGGCGTACCGGCGAACAAGATTCTTCTGCCGCTCATAAACTGCTTCGAAACTTTAATGTGCTGGGTCAGCCTGAATGTTTTAGCCGTGCTGAAATATTCGGGTTAGAGTATCGCGGCCTGTGCCGGCTGCTGTCTCCGTTCTTTCATCATCTTCCTGCGAATGCCCTGCCGCTTGGCCTCGGACAGATAATCGACAAACAACTTGCCGTTCAGATGATCTATTTCATGCTGAATACAAACGGCCAGCAAGCCTTCCGCATCTCTCTCGACAGGTTTTCCGTCGCGATCGAGATAGCGCGTCCGAATATGCTCGGCACGCTCGACTTCGTCGTAGTAACCAGGCACAGACAGGCAACCTTCCTCTGTCACGGTGACCCCGTCCGTCGCCAGGATTTCCGGGTTGATCAGGACATGCGGGTCGTTTTTCTCCGTTGAGACGTCCGCCACGAGCAGGCGTTTGTGCACATCCACCTGGGTTGCTGCCAATCCGATGCCCGGTGCGGCGTACATTGTCTCGAACATGTCGTCGATCAAGCGCTGCAGATCATCGTCCACAGTGGCGACGGGAACGGCAGTCTTGCGCAGTCTCGGATCCGGAAACTCCAAAATGTTGAGTATTGCCATGTATCCTCGAGTCAATTCGTGTAAATATCTATGAAATGCGCCTAAATTTTTGACTTTATTGAATAAGATGACGGACAATATCGCCAGAAAATCAGCTTGCGAGGCCCTAAATGGGCCGGAATTGTGACGTGTTTGGCAGTCTGAAAGGCGTCGACACGACATATTATAGCAACGCCTGCCTGCTGGCAGGTTCGGACTACTATGATGGAGCACCCGTCGATCATGTCACTTAGCAAAAATTGCTTGAATCTCAGTGTACGACTGACCGTTATTGCGCTGGCCGCATCAGTGGCTGGCTGCGGTCTGAATCCGTTTGCAAATGACGACGAAGCCCCGGCTCCTGTCCAGCGAACGACGACGGCGCCAAGTCGCTCGACATCTATGGCCTCTGAGGCCCCCGCCAGCCAGCCGACCTACAAACCGCAACTGGTTGAGCAAACGGAGTCCCGAACCCCGCTTGCCGAAGGACATCCCGACGAATATACCGTCCAGGTCGGTGACACGCTTTGGGATATCGCCGCATCGTTTCTTAGAGACCCGTGGTATTGGCCCGAAGTCTGGTATGTCAATCCGCAGATTGAAAACCCGCACCTTATTTTTCCGGGCGATGTACTCGCCCTGGTTCATGTTGACGGTCGGCAGCGCGTCACCACGGTTAGCCGGGGGGCGGCATACCGCTTGTCGCCACAGGCCAGATCGACACCCTTAAGCGAAGCAATCACCAGCATTCCGTATGAGAAAATAGCTGCGTTCCTGTCCAAGGGGCTCGTTCTCGAGAAAGGGCAGGTGGATAAACTACCGTATATCGTTGCGACACGTGGCGATCACTTGATGGCGGCGGCTGGCAACACAGTTTACGTGCGCGGCCTCCCGGCGACCGAGCCAGGCACGCAATACAGTGTTGTTCACGTCGGCGAGCAGTTACGGGACCCGGACGACGGCAAGCTTATCGGCTACCATGGAATCTATGTCGGTGAAGGTTTGCTGGCTCGCGGTGGCGATCCGGCTTCTGTTGCACTGACGGATACCAATCGCGAGGCGCTCGGTGGCGACCGTCTCATCCCGGAAGCCGTTGAGATTCCGCTGAATTTCTTCCCGAAAGCCCCCGATATGGAGATTGATGGACGCATCATCTCGGTAGTAGATGGCGTGTCTATGATCGGCCAGTACCAGGTCGTGGTCATGAACCGTGGCGCACGAGACGGTCTGGCACCGGGAGACGTCCTGACGATTTTCCAGGCGGGCGAAGTTGTGCAGGACCGTTATGGAAGCGGTTCAATGTTTCGCGGTGGAAAGGTCAAGCTGCCGGATGAGGAAGCCGGCACTCTCATGGTATTTAAGGTATATGACCGTATTGGGTACGGGCTCGTGATGGAGGCAACCAACCCGATTCACGTACTCGACGCCGTACGCAACCCCGACTGATTAAAGTCTGAAAACGGGCCGGTACTCTTTAGGGGGTACCGGCCCGTTTTTATTGGGCGGATAATTTGCTGGCAGGGGATTTCATGAACGATAAGGACCGAGCCTGGCTGATTCTGGCCAATGCACGAATCGGCAGCGATGTACTCGCCGGGCTTCTCGATGCATATGGCGCTGTAGAAAAAGTCGTCTGCTTGAGCGCTGGTGCTTTGTCGAAATCCGGCGTCACTGATGAAGTCCGCGCGGTGATCCTGAATCCCGACGAAGATTTGCTTGCCAGGTCCCTTGCCTGGCTGGAAAAAGCGGGGAACCGGATAATTCGCTGTGATTCTGATGACTATCCGGAGCTATTGCGGCAAATTCCGGGTCCACCCACTCTTTTATATATTGTCGGTAACGTCGACGCCCTTCACCTGCCGGCCCTGTCGATTGTAGGCAGCCGAAATCCGACCCGCGGAGGCAAAGAAAATGCTTACGAGTTTGCGAAGCACCTCGGGCGATGCGGCTTCTGCATCGTCAGCGGGCTGGCGCAGGGCATCGACACATCGGCGCACCAGGGCGCACTCGATGCCGATGCGATGACCGTGGCATTCCTGGGCCATGGAATCGACCGCGTGTACCCGGCAGGCAATCGCGATCTCGCGCAGCGAATTTCACAAAATGGCGCGTTGGTGTCCGAATACCCACTCGGTAGTCCGCCTCGCCGTGAGCATTTTCCGCAGCGCAACAGGCTCATCAGCGGCCTGAGTCTGGGAACGCTTGTCGTCGAGGCCGCAAGGCGCAGCGGCTCTCTTATCACGGCCCGACTGGCCGGCGAACAGGGCCGCGAAGTGTTTGCAATTCCCGGCTCTATCCACAGCCCGCTGTCCCGTGGCTGCCATCAATTGATCAGGCAGGGCGCCAAACTTGTCGAAAGTGCGGAAGACATCGTCAGCGAGTTAGGCGCCCTCGCCGGGCACATTATGCAAAACGATTCCGACGCAGAGCATCACGAATCCCCGAGTGCCGACCATGACGCCGACTATGAGATTCTGCTGAATGTCCTGAGCTACGATCCCGCCAGCGCCGATGAGCTTGCCGAAGATTCCGGATTGACGATCGATCAGGTTTCCTCCATGCTTCTGATTCTGGAGCTCGAGGAAAAAATCGAGGCGCTATCTGGTGGCAAATACTTAATACGGAATAAATAGGGAGCGACTCCAGGCATGAAAGAAAATGTACTCGATGTGCTGATGTATCTTTTTGAGACCTATGTCGACGCGGAAGAGGAACCGGAACCGGATCAGAACGAACTTCGCGACGAGCTTGCCAGAGCTGGTTTTGGCGATATTGAAATCGATCATGCGCTGGACTGGCTCGACGGGCTCGCGGAAAACCAGGGCGGACTGACGTACAACCCGCAGACAGCACGCGGAACGCGGATATACAACGATGTCGAGCTGGCCCGTCTCGATGCGGGCTCTCGCGGTTTCATAACCTATCTCGAACAGATTGGAATTCTGTCGCCGCCTCAGCGCGAAATCCTGATCGATCGCCTTCTGGCGCTGGAAACGCCGGACATCGACGTTGAGCAAATTAAGTGGGTCGTACTGATGATTTTGTTCAGTCAACCCGGCCAGGAACTTGCTTATGCGCGTATGGAAGACCTCGTCTTCGAGGAAAGCGCGGGAGCACTGCATTAACGATATTTCTTGACACTGAGAACTCAAGCATGTAATTGAACCGCGGCACTGTCCGCGGTTTTTCGTTTTCGAAAGGAACAGTATTCAGGGATGTCCAAAAATCTTGTCATAGTTGAGTCGCCTGCCAAGGCAAAGACGATCGAAAAATATCTTGGCAAAGACTTCGACGTCATGGCCTCGTATGGCCATGTTCGAGACCTTGTGCCCAAAGAAGGCGCGGTAGACCCAAACGACGGCTTTGCGATGAAGTATCAAGTCATCGAGCGAAACGAAAAACATGTCAACGCAATCGTCAAGGCGCTAAAAAAGGCGGATGCCCTGTATCTCGCGACTGATCCCGATAGAGAGGGAGAAGCCATATCCTGGCACCTCATCGAGCTTCTTAAGGAAAAGAACGCGCTGAACGACAAACCCGTTCATAGAGTCGTGTTTCACGAAATAACGAAGAACGCGATTCTTCACGCAATCCAGAACCCGCGTGAAATATCCAGTGAGCTGGTCAGCGCTCAACAGGCTCGCCGGGCTCTCGACTATCTGGTCGGCTTCAATCTGTCGCCGTTGCTGTGGAAAAAAGTTCAGCGCGGACTCTCCGCCGGCCGTGTGCAGAGCCCTGCATTGCGCATGATCGTCGAGAGAGAACTTGAAATCGAAGCCTTCGAAGCACGTGAGTATTGGTCGATTGAGGCTGATGTCAGCAAGGGCGGCGAACCTTTCGTATCACGCCTCGTTCGATATCGCGGCGAGAAGGTCGAACAATTCAGCTTCGAGAACGAGGAAGCGGCGCGAGAAGTCGAAAAAACCATCCTCGATGCCGCGGATGGCAAGCTGACGACGGTCGGCGTCGAGAAAAAACAACGCAAGCGCAATCCGGCGGCGCCTTTCACAACGTCCACTCTGCAACAGGAAGCATCTCGAAAACTCGGCTTCAATACACAGTGGACGATGCGTGTGGCTCAAAAACTTTATGAAGGAATTGAGCTGCCGGACGAAGGCAACGTGGGCCTGATCAGTTATATGCGAACGGATTCCGTGACTCTGGCCGACGTCGCCGTGGAAGAAATGCGCGAGGTGATCGCTGAGCGTTATGGGCCCGAAAACGTTCCAGACAGCCCCCGCGTATTCAAGACAAAGTCCAAGAATGCGCAGGAAGCGCACGAAGCTATACGACCGACATCTGTTACTCGATCGCCTGAATCTCTCGAAGGAAAGCTCGACAAAGAGCAGCTCAAGCTATACACACTCATCTGGCAACGCACGATGGCATCGCAGATGGTCCCGGCTGTTTTTGACACAGTCGCACTCGAACTTGCCGCCGGCCCCGACAGCGACGACGGCCACCGCTTCCGAGCCAATGGATCGGTCCTCGTAGAACCGGGTTTCATGGCCGTTTATTACGAGGGCAAGGATGACGGCAGTAACGACGATGGCGATCGCTTGCTACCCGACGTGGCCGTGGACGACATCATCAGTGTCGACTTGTTACGCCCGGAACAGCATTTTACGGAGCCCCCGCCCCGATTCACTGAAGCAAGCCTGGTCAAGACGCTTGAAGAATACGGAATCGGCAGGCCGTCAACGTACGCAAGCATTATCGTGACTTTGAAAAATCGTGACTATGTCGAGATGGACGGTAAACGATTTATTCCGACGGATATCGGCCGCATCGTAACCGGCTTCCTGACCGAGCATTTTACGCAATACGTCGACTATGACTTTACCGCCAGACTGGAAGACGACCTCGACGCGATTTCCCTCGGCGAGAAAAGCATGGTGCCGCTACTCGAGGAATTTTGGAAACCGTTTTCCGATCTTCTCATTGACAAAGAGCAAAGCGTCACACGCGAACAGGTCGCT
>JAPUKV010000020.1 GCA_027295475.1 Pseudomonadota bacterium | reverse complement strand
GAAGCGCATCAAGGTCCTCTGATAACTCATTCACCAACGCAATCGCCTCGCCCTCGCGTGCCGGATCGTCGATTACTGCACGAATCTCGCTGCGCAGATCCTCGAAGGCCTGTTTTTCGACGTCGGCGGATGATACATCATCTTTGCTGGCACAACCGGCAAAGGCATATGCGATGGCGGCGAAAACCATGGCACATTTCAGACTGATAGTTCGTTCGGACATACACCGATTCCTTATTTGTTATTCGACCGGCATTCCTGACGTTAGCCGGAATGGCGGATTATCACATAAGTGGTACGCTGCCTGCACTAGCAGATCGCGCAGGGTATTAGGTAAGGTGCTGTGACGACCAAGACTCGAAAGAGCGGCGGGAGGACAAAAATGATTGTAGCCCTGGTAGTGGTATTCGAGATTCTCGGGGTACTTTCCGCAATTCACGCAATAATGAGTGCCCGAACTCCCCAAGGCTCGATCGCCTGGGCCGTGTCGCTCATCACCCTGCCCTACGTATCGGTGCCGGCCTACTGGGTGTTTGGCCGTGATAAATTCAGGGGCTACGTTCTCGCGCGCCAGCATGAACTCGAGCTGATCGATGACGTCATCCGACAGGCGAACGATCAGATTACAGGTGTTGCTGCACTTGATGATTGGCGTAGCGCAGCCATCACAGGGGCGGAAAAGATGGCACGAGTACCGTTGACCAACGGGAATAATGTCACTCTTCTGGTTGATGGCGATGCTACCTTCGCAAGTATTTTCGAAGGTATCGATGCAGCCGAAGAATACGTACTGGTGCAGTTCTACATCGTCCGCGACGATGAGCTGGGTCGCCAACTTCAGTCCAGGCTCATCGCCAGGGCGCAAAGTGGCGTGCGGGTTCTTTTTCTCTACGACGAGATCGGCAGCCTGGGACTTTCGGACTCTTATATCGAGGGTCTTCGCTCGGCCGACGTTGAGATTTTTCCGTTCC
This sequence comes from Pseudomonadota bacterium, assembly GCA_027295475.1. The sequence goes on along the minus strand of JAPUKV010000020.1, from coordinate 11,645 downwards.
ACAGCAGAAAAGGTTCCGGCAATCGTTTTCAGCTGAATTTTCGCAATCACCGCAAGACCGTCGTCGTTGATGGGCGGATTGCCTGGATTGGCGGACACAATGTAGGGGATGAATATCTGGGTCGCGATCCCACGTTCGGGCGTTGGCGGGATACGCATATCCGGGTCGAAGGTCCGGCTGTTATCGGCGCTCAGCTCGCTTTCGTCGAGGACTGGCGATGGGCGACCGACAAGTTACCTGGTGGCCTGAGCTGGACGCCACACATTACAGCCGACGGGGAAGCTCAAGTGCTGGTAATTGCCAGCGGCCCTGCCGACGAAATGGAGACGGCATCGCTCATGTATACGCAGGCGATTCATTCCGCGACCAGACGGATCTGGATCGCCAGCCCGTATTTCGTGCCCGACGATGCCATAGTGCAGGCGCTCCAACTCGCCGGTTTGCGCGGTGTTGACGTGCGAATACTGATACCCGAGAAAGCCGATAGTACGCTGGTTACACTCGCGGCTTATTCATTCTTTACCAAGGTAAAAGCGGCCGGCGTTAAAATCTATCGCTACCAGGATGGCTTTTTACACGGAAAAGTCATGTTGATCGATGACAATGTTGCAACGGTCGGCACTGCCAATTTTGATAATCGTTCTTTCAGGCTGAATTTCGAAATCACGACCGTGGTGTTCGATGTGGTTTTCGCAGGCAAGGTAGAGCGAATGTTCCAGAACGACTTCTCAGCATCACGACTCATGGCGCAGGATGAATACGACAATAAGCCTTACTGGTTCAAACTTGCCGTTCGTACGGCAAGACTCGCGGCACCAAGATTGTAGCGGGCGAAAAGCAGGCAGATGGGGTCTGTCCCTATCTGTCGTCTTGGCCGTTGGACATGGTGGGCGGCAGATACCAGAAAAAGTATGATGACCTAACGGGGCGAAATCCTTCGCAAATTCCACGGAAATTTCTGCCAGCCGGCGAAGGATCTTGCTGCCCGGCTGTTTCGCCCGCTTGCAGTCAAGCAATCAGGTTCGAGATGAAAATCGCGAGTATGGCGGCCGGCGCGACATAGCGCATGAGGAATCGCCAGGTTCGAAACAGGAAACCGTCCTGCAGGCCCAGTGCCTGCATGGTCATGTCTTTCGACAGCCACCAACCGATGAATATTGCATATAACATCGCACCGACCGGCATCAGTACACTGGTGATGATGAAATCGATCAAACCGAACGGGGTCGTGTCCCTGAATCGCCCAATGAATCCCAACGGTCTTGCGTCTTCAAGCAGGTTGAACGACCAGACAGTCAGGAAACCGAAAAGGAATATTGCAGAGCCAAGTGCCACCGCCATTTTCGAGCGACTGCGGCCTTCCTTTTCAACCAACTTACAAATTGAAACCTCTAGCATTGAAAGTGAAGACGACAGCGCCGCCAGGAATACGAGAACAAAAAATATTGCGCCGATAAACGCGCCACCGGGCATGCTGCCAAACGCCGTCGAGAGAGTGACAAAGATCAGCCCGGGTCCTTGTGCCGGATCGAGACCGTGGGCGAATACGATCGGAAAGATCATCAGGCCGGCTAACAGCGCAACCAGCGTGTCGCCAACAGCAATAATCACTGATGATTTCACGAGATCCACATCATCCGGCAAGTACGCTGCGTAAGTCAGCAATGCACCGATGCCGACGTTGACCGAGAAAAATGCCTGACCGAATGCGGACAATGTAACCGCGGGCGTAATCTTCGAGAAGTCGGGCTTGAAGAGAAAGCTGAGGGCTTGTGAGAAATCGCCGGCAAACATTCCGTAAATGACCAGACCAATAAGCATCGCGAACAACGCAGGCATCATGAATGTAACCGCTTTTTCGATACCTGCCTTTACGCCACGCGACACGATATAGACCGTCGCCGCCATGAACAATGCATGCCACCCGATCAAGACTGTTGGCTGATGCAAAAACTCATCGAAAACGCCGCTCACTTCTGCAGGCGTCAATCCGGTAAAAGCGCCACTCGCCGTCTTGAAAATATAGGCAATCGACCAGCCGGCAATAACGCTGAAAAAACTCAGGACCAGGAATAGAGCGACAATGCCGAGCCAGCCCAGGTACTTCCAGCCTGGGCTAGCGCCCACTTCGATAGCGATCTTCTTGAGCGTATTCGGCGCACTCATTCTGCCGTAACGGCCAAGAAGCATTTCGCCGATCATGACAGGCGTCGCGATAAGGACGATCGCCAGTATGTATACCAGAACGAAGGCGGCTCCACCGTTGCTTCCCAGCATGTAAGGAAACTTCCAGATATTGCCGAGGCCCACCGCCGCACCGATTGCAGCAAGCAAGAATCCCAATCGTGACGAGAAGTGCTCATGTACAGATTCAGATTGCATAGGGATCCTTCCTGTTTATTGTTGCTTGTTACGAGCGGTCCGACGTGCGAGTTGTTCGACGATTTTCGGGCCGCGACCGGGAATGCTCCAGGGACAAACCGCAATACAGATAGCACAACCGTAGTTTTCGTTAAAGAACGGGATGCATTTGTCGAAATCCACATACCACTTTCGCTCGCCCCTGACCCAGTTTTTCTCCGGCAGGATCGCCTCGGGCGGGCATTCATTGGCGCAGACCTGACAACGACTACAAAAATCGTCAACGCCATAGGTTTCTTTTTCTGTGGCGACCAGGGGTATGTCGGTGAGAACACAGGCCAGGCGAAACGACGATCCGAACTCACGATTTATAATTGAGCCATGTTTACCCAATTCACCAAAACCGCACTCAATGGCCGGTGGGATCAATAACAAAGACCCTGCCATGGGACCGCCTTGAGGCACGGCATCCTGGCCCCGTTCCCGAATCCAGGTAGCAATGTCCTTGGCAGCCTTGGTACCGCGACCATATTGTCTGATGACTTCCGCTCCGGCCAGATCTTCAGGTGCATGCTTGATCTGGTCGTAGTCATGAGCGACACCAATCATGATGATCCACTTTTGAGATAAGTTGTGGCGCTCGAAAAGCCACTCATCCTTCAAGGCAGTAATACCAAACAACTCCATGTCCAAAGTGGCGGCAAACGCACGCAATTCACTTGTCCAGGTTTTCGCCGATTGATCCAGCGGTTCACCCGAAACAGGAGGAATTTCAATGTCGAGAAATTTGGCGCGTGCCTCCCTTGCCCCGGCAATCGCCACATTGTCAGGATCCTGTGTGTAAAACCATTTTTGCAATTCCCCATGCACCAGTGTGTCCGGATCATGCCAGTAGATAGGCGACGCACGGCGAAAACCCTCCTCACCGAAACCATTAATGGTGTTCCCCGAGGTCGCGGGCACCAGCGCCATTTGTTCGTGTTTTGGCTTGAACGGTCGGTACGGAGACTTGGCCATCTGTGCTCCAGGATTGCGGACAAGCTATTCTACGTCGAAATTCGCGCGATGGAAATTTCTATCGCGCAGACTCCCGGGTTTCTTATTTGAGCGTTGACAGTGGCAGCGCTGTCGAATATTTGACGCGCCGTAATACGAATGTCGAGCTGGCAGACCTTACCGCGGGGTGATGAAGGATTTGCGAGTTAATGAAGTCGTTGTAGGCGTCCATGTCGCTGACCACGACTTGTAATACATAATCGCGCTCACCGGATACCGAATAACATTCAGTCACTTCGGGCAGTGATTCGACGTGCGCCTCGAAGCTGTCCCGGTTCGCGTTGGTGTGCTCCACCATGGCGACAGCCAGCATGACATGGATCTGAAACCCCAGCTTCCTGGGATTCAGCAGCGCGACCTGCCTTTCGATCACACCGCTTTCCTCGAACTCCCTGATGCGGCGCCAACAGGATGTGCGCGACATGCCCGCCAGGTCTGCCAGTTCGGTCTGACTGGGTGTTACGTCGCGCTGCAACGCGTCCAGCAGCCGGCTGTCTGCTCTCGATAAATTCATTGATCTAATTTCTCATAAATTGAGTAAATTGGCAATATTTGTTTCAGAATATAGCCAAATTTCATGAAAATAGGATAAAAAAACCAACTATTTCACACATAATGTGGAAATCTGTACATACTTTAGAGGACGGTGTGATGGACGATTTGTTGGAAAATCCTATGGGTCTGAACGGCTTCGAGTTTGTTGAATTTGCCTCACCGGAGCCGGGTGTTCTGGAGCCGGTATTCGAGCTGCTTGGTTTCACGGCCGTAGCAAGACATCGTTCCAAGAAAGTAACGCTTTACAAGCAGGGCGACATCAATTTCATTCTGAACGAAGAGCCGGAAAGCTACGCCGCTTATTTTGCAAAAGAGCACGGTCCCTCTGCCTGCGGCATGGCATTTCGCGTCAGAGACGCCCACCTGGCCTATTCGCGCGCCCTGGAGCTCGGTGCGCAGCCATTCGACATCCCGACCGGTCCAATGGAGCTGCGTTTGCCGGCCATCAAAGGCATTGGCGGCGCACCGCTGTATCTCATCGATCGATACCAGGAAGGCAATACGATCTACGACATCGATTTCGAGTTCTTCGAGGGCGCAGACCGGCACCCCGAGGGATGCGGTTTCACTGCTATCGATCATCTGACGCACAACGTCTATCGCGGCCGCATGGAGTACTGGACCGATTTCTACGAATCTATTTTTAATTTTCGGGAGATTCGTTATTTCGACATCAAGGGTGAATACACGGGCCTGTTGTCCAAGGCACTGACCGCGCCGGACGGCAAAATTCGCATTCCCTTGAATGAGGAAGCCTCCCAGGGCACCGGGCAAATTGAAGAATTCCTGATGGCATACAACGGCGAGGGCATTCAGCACATCGCACTGATTTGCGATGACCTGTATGCGTGCTGGGACCGCTTAAAAGCGAGTGGGCTCAAATTCATGGCCGCGCCACCCGCCACCTACTATGAAATGCTCGAGGACCGGCTGCCGGGCCACGGTGAACCCATGGAGGAACTGACATCCAGGGGTATCCTGCTCGACGGATCAACCGAAGATGATGATCCTCGACTGCTGCTGCAGATTTTTTCTGCCAACCTTGTCGGCCCGGTGTTTTTCGAATTCATTCAGCGCAAGAAAGATGAAGGCTTCGGCGAAGGCAATTTCAAAGCCTTGTTTGAATCCATCGAGCGGGACCAGGTTGCCCGAGGTGTCGTCGGTGCAAGAAATGCTGCATAGGAGATTTCGATGAATATCAAACGCATTCATCATGTTGCTTATCGCTGCAACGACGCCAGGGAGACCGTAGACTTCTACCAGCGTGTCCTGGGCATGGAGTTCCAGATCGCGTTCGCCGAAGATCGCGTGCCCTCTACCAAGGAACCGGATCCGTACATGCATGTCTTCCTGGATGCTGGTATGGGCAATGTACTGGCCTTTTTTGAGTTGCCGACGCGGCAACCGATGGATCGGGATCGTAATACGCCGGAGTGGGTGCAACACCTCGCGTTTGAAGTCGAGAATTACGACGCGTTGCTGGCGGCAAAAAAACAGGTCGAGGCCGAGGGCATCGATGTCGTCGGCCCAACCGATCATGGCATCTTCCAGTCCCTTTACTTTTTCGATCCGAATGGTCATCGCCTTGAACTGGTGGCGAACACATGCAGCGATGAGCAGATCGAGGAGCTGCGCCGGGTTGCGCCGGCGATGTTGGAAGAATGGAGCCGGACCAAGAAAGCGCCGCAACATGCCGCCTGGCTGCATGAACTGGAGTTCAGGGGCGACGCAGAAAGCCGATAGAATCGATTCGGACGAATATTCCGAAGGGAGGTGCAGATAGCCTTCATTCCTGCCAGGCATTCGCACCCGTTCTTGTTAGTCGAATATCATGCTGCGCCACCACAAGCCGGCAAATGTACTGTACCCCAGGTCCCTGTGGATGACCCGGTTATGCGCATCGAGTATGTAGTACGTCGGAAACGCATAGATATTCCAGTCGCCCGCAACTCTGATATCAGCCAGCAATACGGGCACCGTAATTTCATGACGGTCTGCATATTCCTGTACTTCGATACGCGTTTGCCAGTCGAGAGCCACCATGAGTATGCGCAGTTCATGATCACTGCGTAAATTCCCGAGGTGTTAGATGTTGCTCGCGCTTGCCGCACATATGTGACACCACGGAGCAAAGAAATATACGAGAGTTGCCGGCGCAGTGTGCTCGCGAAGATCATAAACTTCGCCTCCGAGCGTCGGCGCAGATAGCGCTGGTGCGGGCTGTATATCGGCTGACAGCAAGTTGCGCGATTGATACGCGTAGATGCCAAACAGTATCAGCGTGATGCCGAGCACTTCGGCGCCGTGCCTTGACAGCGATTTAATCCAGGGCTTCATCTCCGGATCCGCAACAAGAAACCGATTAACACCAGCTTGCTTCGTGTGCCGGAATTTTCAGAAGTTCTTCTATGTTAGCGTTCAGCACCCGGTAGCCGACATTGCCGTACAGAATCTGGCGACCATCGTTCAATACCCAGGACGGACTGCCTTTAATGCCGAGTTCTTGCGCGTGCTCGTAGTCGGCCATCAGCGCCGCGTGCGCCTGACCGGATTCAATTGCCGACTGCAGGTCAGTCCTGTCAAATCCAGCGCCGCGGGCAACATCCAGAACGACACCAACATTGCCAATATCGAGCGCATCTACAAAAAAACTGCCCCGGAGAGTGTCTGCCAGACTTCTGGCCTCCTCCCGGGTTGTGATTAGTTCTGCGGCCTTCAAAATCAGATGTGCTGTCGCCGAAGTATGGGGCCGCACATAGCGCCACACACGAGGATCGACCGGTGCGGACGCATACGGTGCCGCCGACTCGCGAACGTGCTTTGCGAAACCCGCATAACCACCGCGATCCGACCATTTCTTGCCGATCCGGTTCGCGGTATCGCCAAACACATTCAGGCAGTGGTGTTGAATGACGATTTCCTTTCCCCGGCTTTCCTCAATTTCGTCATTCCGACGTTGCGCTATCCACGCCCAGATACACAGGACATCAGTATAGTAGTCAACCCGCAGCGGTGAATTCATCTGGATACTCTGATTCAGGACATTCGCGCCGGCCGTTTGCCGACATGACATTAGGTTTTATGGGCGAAACAATGTCAACCAGTTCTCACAGCAGGCAGAACAGGCATCCATGCGCGCAGCGCAGGCAGCGTTTCTTTCCTTTATAGTTGTACCAAGTAGTCCAACAAGGTTGTATTGATAGGCTCAGCAAAGCAATTACCAACAGGAGAATTCCATGTCAGTTCGTCGCCTTGCCTGTCTGCCGGCGCTCATTTGCTTGCTGAGTTGTTCGTCCGATCACAGCGCGCCGGCATCAGCGGCAGTCGCCGGTTACGACACGGAGATCCGCTGGACCAGTTACGGCATCCCGCACGTCAAGGCAAATGATTGGGAAAGCCTGGGCTATGGCTTCGCTTATGCGACGGCAACTGATGCAGTTTGCGTTATCGCGCGGGATATCGTGATGGTCAACGGCAATCTCTCAGCTTATATGGGCGCCGAAAACGGCAACTACGAGAACGACGTATTTCACCGCGCACTTCTGACGAAAGACAAATTGCAGCGCTTCGCGCTCGCCCAGCCGGACGATAGTGGTCGCTTCGCCAGAGGATACGTTGCCGGTTACAACCGGTATCTGAAAGATCATGACGGCCGGTTACCGGCGTCTTGTAATGATCAGCCTTGGCTGCGGCCGATGGTCCAGGAGGATGTTGCCCGACTAACGGTGGGTCTGGGCATTCGTTACGGCGTCGGCCGGTTCAAAGACGATATATCCAGAGCAAAGCCGCCCGGTGAGCCGGTAACTGCCGGCAATACGAAGTTTCGACCAGCAGCCGGATTGGGAAGCAATGCCGTGGCGTTCGGCAAGGCTGTAACAGAAACGGGGCGCGGCATCCTGCTGGGGAATCCGCACTATCCGTGGCGCGGATCGTCGCGCTTCCACCTGATACACACGACGATCCCGGATGTCGTGGATACCATGGGGGTCAGCCTGTACACGACAAACGCCGTTGCGATCGGTTTTAATAAAGACATTGCCTGGACCCACACTGTGTCAACGGCGCTGCGCTTTACCTTGTACGAACTCAGCTTGAATCCGAATAATCCGTTGGAATATCGTTACGGTGACGACGACCGGGCGATTGAGACACGAACGGTATCAGTCGATGTGCGCCAGCCGGGCGGCGGGGTCGAATCTCGTCAGCACACTGTATATTCGAGTCACTACGGACCCATCATCGTCAGCGATGAATTGCCCTGGACTAACAATTCTGCGTATGCGATCCGGGATGCCGTGATCGACAATACTGCCAGTCCTGCCACTTATGCCGCGCTCAGTGTCGCCGAATCGGTCGACGACATCGAATCCGCTATCAGCCTGCAAGGTGTGTACTGGACGAACACTATCGCCACGGACCGGCATGGCACGGCCTTTTACGCCGACATTTCCAGTACGCCAAACGTCGATGAGAAGCTCCTCGACGAGTGCAGAATCAGGCACGATTCAATTCCGGCATATATTGTTGTGCTGGACGGCGCCAGAAGCGAATGCGAATGGAAGTCTGATCCCCGCAGTAATGTCCCAGGCACCTTGCCCGCCGAAGCAATGCCGCGGATCAGGCGGGACGATTACGTCACCAATTCCAACGACAGCTACTGGCTGGCGAATCCCGAGTCGCCCCTGGAAGGCTATTCTCCGATCATTGGACCAGAGCGCACGGCGCGGTCACTGCGCACCCGTGCAGGACTCGTTTTCGTCCGCGAACAGCTTGCGAAAGGTGACAAGCTTACGGCCGACGATATGCGCAGGCTGTTGTACAACCACCGCAACTACGGCGCCGAATTGTTACTTGACGATGTGCTGAAAGCCTGTGAAGGCGACCCAGATGTCATCTTGCCCGGAGACAGGAAAGTCGATATCGAGCCCGGTTGTACGGCCCTTGCCGGTTGGGACAGAACCGCCAACATTGATGGCAGGGGCATGCACGTGTGGACTGAATTCTGGCGGATTGCCAGAAGCATTGAAAATCTTTACGCCGTGCCATTCGATCCGAATGATGCAGTCAATACTCCGAGAGGAATTGCCCTCGACAAGGCAGAAGTCAGAGCGTCTGTGCGGCAAGCCCTCGCCGAAGGTCAACTCGTTCTGCAGGACGCCGGCATCGCCATGGACGCACGATGGGGCGACATTCAGTACGCAATGCGAAATGACAAGAAAATCCCCATACCCGGCGCTCAGGGCTGGGCAGGTATGTTCAGCATGATCGCTACCAGACTTTCGAAGGACAAAGGATACAATCCGATTCTGCTCGGCAACAGTTACATCCAGGTCATCTCCTGGGACAAAGACGGCCGCTTGCAGCCGACTGGCATATTGACGTATTCGCAATCCCAGGAACCGGAATCTGCCCATTACGCCGACCTCACTGAACTCTATTCACGGGGCGTATGGATCGACTTTCCGTTTACCGAAGAGCAGATTCTTGCAGACCCCAATCTGACAGTACTGACACTGACAGAGCCCTTTGATTGATTCGTCCGGTCGGCTCTTGTGCAGGATATTTGTCTGCGTGTAACATTCATTACGGTATTGACGATGTTCGGGTGCCTGCCCATACTTGCGAATAGAAAAAGAACGAATTCATTTAGTGATCCAACAAGACCATATTGATGAACCACTAGTCATTTTCCGGGAATAAGTTTGGCAGAGAACGCATCCGTCTTCCGGCACGTTCCGAACGTCATATCAATGGCGCGCATCGTCGCGACACCGGTCCTCATTTTCCTGGCGCTGACCGATCGGGAAGATGCTTACAAATGGCTTTTGCTTGCGGCATTTATTAGTGACATCGTCGACGGTCTGATTGCCAGAACTTTCTCGATTACTTCCATGCTCGGCTCGCGCCTCGACACACTGGCGGACACGCTGCTGTGGCCAGCCGCAATCTTCGGAATCTGGGTTTTTCACCCGGAGGTTATGACGGAGCACTGGCTTGTTATCGTGCTGGTTCTCGGGCTGTGGGCAATCGAGATGATTGTGGCCTGGCTGCGTTACGGCAAGCTGACCAGCTTTCACGCCTACACGATTCGGGTGAGCGTCTACGGATTCGGCATATTCATCATGAGTTTGTTTCTATGGGGCCTGCACCCGTGGCTGCTTTACGTCGCGTCGGCCTTCAACATGCTTGGCAATGTGGAAGCGTTGATCATCATGGCCCTGCTTCCGGAGTGGACCTCCGACGTGCGTGGGCTTTACTGGGTGCTGCAGCAGCGCAAAGTCGGGACTGAGTGAGCACGTGGCTGGCGATCGTTAATCCCTGCTCCGGCCGATACCGGTCGTCCGGTTTCGACCGGCAATGGATGCCAGAGCTCCGGCGGCTTGTCGACAGTGTTGTCTGGACCGATGCTGCGGGTGCTGCCACCCGCATTGCCAGACAAGCAAAAGACTTCGACGGCATCCTCGTCGTGGGTGGCGACGGCACGATCTTCGAAGTCATCGCTGGTCTGGAACGCGAACGCCAGCACCTCGTATTGATCCCGACCGGTCGCGGCAATTGTCTGGCACGGGACCTCGGCATTAGAAGCGTTGCTGACGGGTTCCGTGCCCTGCAGAGTGGCACCGGCAAATGTATGGACCTTATGCAGGTCAACATCGACATCAGCGATGGCGGGCAGGCAAGTTATCTGTCGGCAAGCACTATTGCCCTGGGATACGTCGTCAGCGTTGTTGATCGCGCAGCCCATTTTTCTGCTGCCGGCTCATACGGGTATGCGTTGGCGACGCTGATGACCCGGCCGAATTCATTCGCGTGCCGGTTTGCGACGGCGGACCGCGATGACGGCGAACGAGCATGTACAGGTATTGTCATCAACAACACCGTACACCTTGCGAACTTTCCGGCCTTTGCCGACGCAAATTTGCAGGATGGCCTGCTGGATGTGATGGCCCTTAATGTCGGCTGGCTGCGCCAGACATTGCACAACCTGTCCATCCTGTCCGGGTTGAAGGTCTATGATCCGAGTGAACACAGCCAGTCGGCGACGGCCAGGCTTTCACTGCCTTCGCCGCAGACGCTGATGATTGACGGACAGTTATTTCCGGGCGTCGTAGGACTGTCCGTCGAGAGTCTGCCTGCGGCACTTTGGTGTCGCCAAAACGGGCCGACATGATCGAGAAAATTTTTATCACGACATTGTCTGGTTTTGCGTTGGGCTCGCTGTTGATGGCGCTGAGCAACCGAAAAATATCGGCACAGGTCGCCCGCGAGCGCTGGAAAAAGCTTGTGGTGTACTTCCTGATCGTGCATACCGCACTTGCCTGTGCTGCCGGCGGTTCCGTTAGCATGTTCATATTCGTCGGTGTGATAGTTACGCAGGCTGCATTCGAACTACGGCGGGCCTCTGCAGCTCCTGCATTCGGACCTGGCCGTTACAGGATTGTGGCCTGGCTGACCTTTGCCGTGATCGCAGCGGTAGTGATCGCCATGGTCCCGATGCTGTCGCCCGCAAGCTGGGTTTACCTTTACTTACTGGTTGCCGTGTTTGACGGTTTCAGCCAGGTCGTTGGTCAGCTGGTGGGGCGCCACCCACTCGCGCCTCGGCTAAGCCCGGGGAAAACCATTGAGGGTACGATCGGTGGTCTGGTCGCCGCACTGCTGGTGGGCCTGTTGTT
>JAPUKV010000002.1 GCA_027295475.1 Pseudomonadota bacterium | reverse complement strand
GAGGATATGCAAGCCCCCGGCTGCGGCCCTGTGCACCGCCGGTAGCGCAATGGGTCGCGGCTGAAGCTGCTCTTACAGCCGACCGACCTGCGATTCCAGCCGCTGTAGGGCGTCCGGGTCAGGAAATCCGTAGCGCGCGGCAAGATAAACAGAAGTGATCGTATCGATCGTGTCGGAGGGCACAGACGATTCTGTGTGCGCTCTACCAGCAAACGACGCGGGTGATTCGCCCAGGCTCTGCGGGATTCCGGTTTTCTTAACGAACTTCCGATACAAGATGGCTGCACGATCTGGTCGCGGCACGCGATAGCGCCAAGCCAGCAGTAAACTGATAAGCAGAATCAAGCCGATGACTATCCCAAGGAGCGTGAGAATCTTCTTTTGCCAGTCAGGATCTTCCATGCCGAGCCACTCCATGACCTTGTCCTGATTCTCCGGACCGTAGCCCAGCACCCAGTCATTCCACTTTGCATTGATCGCGTCCCAGGACAAGGTCAACTGGTGCAGGAATTCAGAGGGTGCTGAAAGACCCCAGGCCGCAGCGGCGCCATCAATCAAAGAGCCACTCATGCCGGAATTGATACGTTCCGGTGCAACAGCGGCGGTCGGGTCGACACGGTACCAGCCGACTCCATCCATCCACACCTCGGTCCATGCGTGGGCGTCAGACTGACGGACGATCATGTAGTCACCCAGCGGGTTCACCTCTCCACCCTGGTAGCCGAGCACGATGCGGGATGGAATGCCGGCTGCACGCATCATCACGGCGAAAGCAGACGCGTAATGTTCGCAGAATCCCTGCTGTGTATCGAAAAGAAACCGGTCGACAGGATTGTGGCCGAGCGGGGGTGGTTCGAGTGTGTAGTAATACTCTTCCTCATGAAATTTTAGTAATACTGACTCGATATAGGCGGCCGGCGATCCGGCAGCCGCGAACATATCTTGTGCCAGCTTGACGGTCCTCGGATTGCTCCCGTCAGGCAAATGCAGGTACCAGGACCGTGACCAATCGGTCATCTCGAGGTCGGTCCGATATTCGGTGTACGACACGGCGTCGTAGGCTTTGCGCTGATCGATCGGTTTTTCCGTGGTGAATTGCTGTTGCGGGCCCATAAATGTGCCAGGCAGTGATACGAAATAGGGGATGTCCAGCGCGAAGACCCAGTGCTGGCGAGTCGGCTCGAGGGTGACGGTGTAGGAGACAGGTTTTCCGCTGACAACGACCTGCTCCTCCGGGGCATCGCCGATCCTCACTTCATTGCCGGACCAGGAACGTCCATTGAATCGATACAGGACAAGACCGCGCCAATACCGGTCTTTTCCTGCGGGTATCGCATCCCGGAACTTAACGCGAAATGCCACTGCATCCGAGAGCGACAAGGAGCTGATGTCACCCGGACTCATCGTATCGCTGAGCCCCGATGTGGCAGCGCTGGTATCGATCGGCACGGACCAGAATGGCGTCGCGATTCGCGGAAAGAAGATCCACATCGCGAGTGCCATTGGTACTGCGTAGAGCACCAGTCGCCCTCCCGTCCGGAAACTCTGTATCGCCGACTCCTGACTGGTTGCCGACATTCGCAGCCACGCGGTCATTATCAACAGTACGCCGAAGAGCAGGTAGGGCAGAGACCACAGGTACTGCTCTCGCAACAATGAGGACATGACCAGAAAAATCGAGATAAACAGCAGCACAAACTGGTCACGACGCTTGCGCGTTTCGAGTAGCTTCAGGGCAGCCATGATCGCGAGAAGTGCGGAGCCCGGGCCGACGCCACTGATCGACGAATAGGTCACGAACACGCCGAGAAAGCAGATCATCGCCAACAGCGCTCGCAACCATGTCGAGGGTAACGGGCGACGACGCTGCTCGACGACATAGCGCCAGGTGGAGCAGATAAAAAACGCGGCCGTGATCCAGATTGGCAGGTATTGCACGTGCGGCGCCAGCGCGAATGCCAGGGCTGCGATCGTCCAGGGCAGGCTGGCGAGCAGTGAGCCGTCTGTGCCGCGCGGTTTAGCCACGACCACCGTCCATTCCGTGCAATGCCAGTGCTTCAAGACACCGACGCCTCTGCGTCTCGCCGTGCGCAGGTGGAAATTCCTGTCCCGGCATTCGCAGACCATAGTCCGCACGGGTTCGGTCGGTGTCCGTAATCCAGCGTGTCAATATGGACAGACGCGATTCCAGCTCATCCTCCGGCACTTCGTTGAAGTCGAACCACTGGCTACTGGTATCGGCGCCCGCGAATTGCTTGGAAAGGAGTTGGCCGCTGCGCGCGTAGGCTTTCCAGGCAACTTGCCGCGGTGAATCGCCTTCCTGAAATTTACGCAATCCGGCAAAGTCTTCCTCGCCGCGGGCGTCGTGCTGACGGTGACCCTGTGCGGACTGAGTTGGCGGCGGTTGAGGTGCATCAATGGCCGCCTCAGGGTAAACCAGGCCCCTAAGATCCATGTGCAGCCATGCCCAGGATCGAAACAACTCGAACGGGAAGAACGTACGGATGCCAAAGCGCTCGAGCTTGATCCAGCCGCGCTTGTCGGTGGACACAGCGAGCGTGAAAACTTTGCTTTCGCCCGGCAGCAGGTCGCGAATTTCGCTGACGGAATTGTCAGTGTAGAGCATCAGTCCGTGTCGTTGACTCTTGCTCCGATTGCTAACGGCAATCCGGAATTGTGCCGACTGACCCGCAAAGACGGGCTCTACGCCGGCGAAACTCATCTCAAGCGCGACCAGGTTGCGCTGGCATTGGTGCATCGCGACGAATCCCAGGCCTGCAAGCATGAATGTCAGTACAAACGACAAATTGTTGTTGTAGTTCATGGAACCCAACAACATTGCAAACGACATCAGCGCGAATATCAGCCCTACGCCGGTCGGCAGGATGTACACGCGGCCGGGTTTGAGCCGTGTGATCGCCGGGTCAATGCCCTGACGTTTTTTCGCCCAACGGCCGACCCGCCGGCGCACGGCCGCGGAAATGCCCGGGCGGATCCGGGTTTTAGGGAATGGCCACGGTATCGAGGACATGTTGGCAAAGCTCGGCAGCCGAACGGAAGCTGGTGTTACCAGCCGGTTTCAGGCGGTGTCCTGCGACAGCGGCGAAAACGGCCTGGATATCGTCGGGAAACACGCCCGAGTGATGCTCGACAAAAGCATGCGCCTTGGCGGCCGCGGCCAGCGCGAGCGCTCCGCGCGGCGACAGGCCGATGTCAATGTCGGGCGATTCTCGGGTCTGCCGCACCAGTTCCTGTATGTAGTCGACGAGAGGATCGCTCATATGCACAGTTGCTGCGGCTTTCTGCAGCGTTGTCAGCGTCTCCGGAGTAATGGCGGGCTCGACCTTCTCGAGCATGGAGCGGCGATCTTCGCCGATGATCAATTCGCGTTCGTTCTCTGCGTTCGGATAGCCGAGTGCGAGCCGCATCAGGAAACGGTCGAGTTGCGACTCCGGTAAGGGAAACGTGCCGATCTGATCCGACGGATTTTGCGTCGCTACCACAAAGAACGGATCGGGCAGCGGCCGAGTATTGCCATCGACAGAAACCTGATTCTCCTCCATCGCCTCGAGCAACGCGCTTTGCGCCTTGGGCGTCGCGCGATTGACTTCGTCAGCGAGGATCAGCTGTGCAAAAATCGGGCCGGGCTGAAATTTGAATTCGCCTGTGCTTTGTTGAAAAATAGAAACGCCAACAATATCGGCGGGGAGTAAGTCGCTCGTGAACTGAATTCGGCGGTAGCTCAGGCCAAGTACGTGAGCCAGCGCCTGCGCGAGCATGGTTTTTCCGAGTCCCGGCAGGTCTTCAATCAGCAGGTGACCCTTGGCCAGCAGACAGGACAGCGCGAGGGCAATCTGAGCATCCTTGCCAAGAATGATGCCGCCAATCGTCGTCCGCGCGCGATCGAGGGCAACGCGGTTCGCGTCTTTGCTCGTGGGCAATTTTTCGATCGTATTTCCGCCCGCCATTCAAGTGTCCTGGTAAATATCGGGGTCTGACCCCTCTATCGTCGCGGATACTGGGCTCGATTGCACTTCAGGCCCGCCAGATTGTGATGCAGTGCTCAGAAAATCCGGGGTATCAAGCCAGCTCTGCCAGTTTCTCAAGTTGCTCGGAAAGTTGAGAAATAGTGTTCGCAAACTCCACGGCCCGCTGCTGTTCCTTTGTGACCACGTCGCTTGGTGCATTGTTCACAAAATTCTCATTGTCGAGCTTGCCACGCGTCCGCTCAAGATCCGTTTTGACGCGTTGTATCCGTTTTTCGAGGCGGC
>JAPUKV010000199.1 GCA_027295475.1 Pseudomonadota bacterium | reverse complement strand
CGAGCGAGGCTTTAGCGCGCTTCTTTCGATTGCGCCGACGCCCCGAGCCTCGACCTGGCTGGTAAAGGCAGGTCGCAGGGCTTGCATTTTGCAGCTGGCAGACCTGACCGGCGCATTGAGCAAGCTACCGATACGCTGTCTTGGCTGGCCGGATTCCGTTAACGAATCTCTGAACGGTATGGGTATTACCCATGTTGGCGATGCCTTGAGATTACCGCGCGAGGGTTTTGCGCGACGTTTCGGTACGACTCGACTGGCAGAACTTGATCGCGCACTGGGACGCTTGCCGGATCCCCGCCAGTCTTATCGGGCGCCTAAGCGTTTTTGTTCCGAATACGAATTATCAGAAGAAGAGAGTGCGAGCGATTTACTGCTCAATGTCTGTCAGGAACTACTCACCGAGCTCGAGCGGTTTTTACTGACGCGGCAATTAAGTGTACAGCGTGTGTTGTTCAGCTTATTTCATTTGAAAGAGCCCGCAACGCGACTGATAGTAGGTTGCATGCAGTCGACTCGCAGCATCGAACATTGGTTTGACTTGCTGAAGATAAAGTTTGGCGAACTTGAGCTTCCAGCACCTGTGATAGCGATTCGCTTAACCGGTGGGCAGAGTCAGTTACTCACGGCACGAACTGACAAATTTACTTTCGGCGATGCGGGCAGGCGACAGGGTGAACCCATTGCACATCTCGTCGAGCGCATCAGTGCACGCATTGGTGATGAGTCGATATACGGTGTCACGACCGTTGCCGAGCACCGTCCGCAGTATGCCTGGAGCCCTAAAGATCTGGCAGAAGCTCCGCATTGTGCTGCCGTTCCGATATCGCGAAGACCGCTGTGGTTGCTTCCCGAATCGAGGCCGTTAGCCAGTGAGCAGGGTATGCCGATGTATCAGGGTGCCTTAAGACTGCTGGACAGGCCGGAGCGTCTCGAGACAGGTTGGTGGGATGGCGACGGCATTGCGAGAGACTATTACGTTGCCGTGAACCCGTCAGGCATCCATGTCTGGGTGTACCGGGATCGCAGGTCGGATGATTGGTATTTGCACGGCATATTCGGCTAACAGCGCGTGAAAAATCCTCAGACGGCACGCTACTGCGTTAAGAATCGGCTCAAAATGGGGGCGCGGCAGGCGCAAACTGGCCGTGTACATTGCGCTTGCCGGACAGGATGTCCCAATGCCGCGGAGCCCAGGGATGGGCGAGAGCGGCGCTCGCCGATTCTTGCCTTGTCTCGCACTCGCCTGAGACTTTTTCAACACGCTGCTAACGCTGCTGGCACTGATGTTTCATGACTGCCTATGCCGAACTGCATGTACTCAGCAATTTCACATTCCTGAGGGGTGCATCACATCCCGAAGAGCTTGTCGAAACGGCTGCAGAATTCAGTTACAGCGCGCTGGCTATCACGGACGAATGCTCCGTCTCCGGAATCGTAAGAGCCCATGTGGCGGCAAAGAACGCAGGGCTCAAAAAGCTCATCATCGGTTCGGAATTCCGGCTCAGTACCGGCCTGAAGCTTGTGGCCCTTGCACAGAGCCGGGCCGGCTATGCCCGCTTGTGTCGCCTCATTACCGATGGCAGACGAGCAGCAGAGAAGGGTAGCTATAGACTGACGCCCGACGAATTTACCGATGGCCTGCCTGATTGCCTGTTGTTATGGATTCCCGACAATCAACTGATACTGAAACCGGAAGACCACTGGATATGCGATGCTTTTCGTGAGCGCCTGTGGATTGCCGTGGAATTGCTCGCCGACGGCCTGGAGCGTCAACGCCTAAACCGGCTGCGAGATTTAAGCCGGACGATGGATTTGCCGCTCGTTGCCAGCGGTGATGTGCATATGCACCGCCGTTCGCGTCGTATGTTGCAGGACACGATTACGGCGATACGGAAGAAAGTGACGATTGACAGGGCAGGCTTCGCGCTCTATCCGAACGGCGAACGTTACCTTCGGTCTCCTGAATCAATCGAGACGATCTATCCCGCAGAACTCACTCGGGAGACGCTGCAAATCGCCGGTCTGATCGATTTCTCGCTCGATGAGCTTCGTTACGAATATCCGGATGAACTGGTACCCGACGGTGAAACGCCGGGTAGTTATCTGCGTCATTTGAGCGAGCAGGGCATGCGAAGGCGCTGGCCTGAGGGTGTTCCGCAAAAGGTCGTGGAACTCGTAGAACATGAACTCGAACTCATTGCCGATCTTAACTACGAGCCCTACTTCCTGACCGTGCATGACATCGTTACTTATGCGAGGGCGCAGGGGATTCTGTGTCAGGGCCGAGGTTCTGCAGCGAATTCGGCGGTTTGCTTTTGTTTGGGAATTACCGAAGTCGATCCGGGACGCATGGCGATGCTCGTCGAGCGATTTATCTCCCAAGAACGTAATGAACCACCGGACATCGATGTCGATTTCGAACACGAGCGACGCGAGGAGGTTATTCAATATATCTATGAAAAGTACGGACGGGAGCGTGCGGCGCTTGCCGCGGCGGTGGTAACGTACCGGCCGCGAAGTGCACTGCGGGATGTCGGCAAGGCGCTTGGGCTCAGCGGCCTGCAAGTTGATAAGCTGGCCCGTTCCATGCAGTGGTGGGACGGCCAGGAGGTCGACGACAGCCGGGTGCTCGAGGCCGGGCTCGATCCCGAGAGCCCGGTTATCAAACGCCTGCTCTATCTCGTGCGGCAGCTCATCGGTTTTCCGCGACATCTTTCACAGCATGTTGGCGGATTCGTCATCTCCAACGGACCTTTGTCGGAACTGGTACCTGTCGAAAACGCGACGATGGAAGATCGCACCGTCATTCAATGGGAGAAAAATGATCTCGAGGACTTGGGGCTGTTGAAAGTCGACGTGCTGGGTCTCGGCATGCTGACTGCAATCAGGAGAAGCTTCGATCTGATCAGGGAATACGACGGCAGGGAGTACTCGCTCGCGACGGTGCCGGCGGAAGACCCGAAAGTGTACGACATGATCTGCGACGGCGACACGATGGGTGTGTTCCAGATCGAATCTCGCGCACAGATGGCGATGTTGCCGCGACTCAAGCCGCGTTGTTATTACGATCTTGTCATTGAAGTGGCGATTATCCGCCCGGGTCCCATACAGGGAGACATGGTGCACCCGTATCTTCGCAGGCGTTCCGGTGAGGAGGCCGTCGAGTATCCGAGCGATGACGTCAAAGAAGTACTGCAGCGCACACTCGGCGTGCCTATTTTTCAGGAACAGGTGATGCAGCTGGCCGTCGTGGCCGCCGGCTTTACGCCGGGTGAGGCTGACAGACTGCGTCGCGCAATGGCGGCCTGGAAACGTCGCGGCGGTCTCGGCCAATTTGAAGAAAAGCTCATCACGGGCATGCGGGAGCGGGGTTATACAGAGGACTTTTCCCGGCAGATATTCAAACAGATAAAGGGCTTTGGTGAGTACGGTTTTCCTGAGTCTCATTCGGCCAGCTTTGCGTTACTCGTTTATGTTTCCTGCTGGCTTAAATGCCATGAACCGGCGGTGTATACAGCCGCACTACTAAACAGCCAGCCGATGGGTTTTTATTCGGCGTCGCAACTCATTCAGGACGTCCGGCGTCATGGCGTCGAAGTGCGGGCCGTGGGTGTCAATCAAAGTGACTGGGATTGCACACTGGAGAGAAGCCAAAGTGGTAAGCCGGCATTACGCCTGGGCTTGCGACAGATCAAAGGCTTATCCGAAACTGCGGGTAAGACGATCGTCGACATGCGTTCATCCGGTCTGTATCGAAGTATTCAGCAACTGCTTGAGCGCACCGCCCTGAATCGCAGGGAACTTGGCGCATTGGCTGCCGCAGGTGCGCTGGCGACACTGGAGGGACACCGGCACCGGGCCCGCTGGGCTGTCGCCGGCGTTGAAAGACCAACGGCGCTTTTTCCCTCGATGGAGCGTTATGAAGCCGTCCCGATGCTGAGACGCCCCACAGAAGGACAGAACATCGTTGCCGACTACCAACATCTCGGACTGACACTCGAGCGTCATCCCATGGCACTCATACGCAAATACCTGGATCGATTCAACTACGTATCATCTGATGGTCTACCGAGCATTCCGAGCGGCCGCCGGGTGAAAGTGGCAGGGCTGGTCATCACGAAACAGCGACCCGGAACCGCCAGCGGAGTCACCTTTGTTACGCTTGAGGACGAGTCAGGTTGCACGAATCTGATTGTGTGGAAAAAAATTGCTGACGAGCAGCGCAGCGTGCTTCTGAATGCGCGCTTGATGGGCGTAGAAGGGGAATTACAGATCGAAGGTAAGGTGATTCACATTATTGCCCGGAAACTGATCGATCACAGTGCGTTGCTGGGGGAGTTGCTGCTGCGGTCGAGGAATTTCCGGTAAGAATTATTCCTCTTCGAGATCGATATCAAATGTATTATCGAGTTCTTTCGCAGCCGCCTTTTCCTCTTGGATTTCATCGAGACGTTTTCGAATTTCATGCTTCATACGTGCATCGTCGCCTTGAGATGCTTCAATTTCGGCGACGAGTTCTTCGACGTTAATTTCCACAGACACATCGCCAACATTGTCTGTGACTCCCGTCTCCGTCAAAACGACTGTTTCTTCCGTTACCTCTTCGTCGATGTCGACTTCTGCATCTTCTGCTTTGTCGCGATCACCCATTTCGGTATGCATCATCTAAAGCCTCAATTTATGTACAGCTTAAATCCTCAGAAACGTGACCAGTTCCGTTTGCATTAATCGCTTATATACGCTGAAAAATTCTGAGGCGCAAGAGAGTGATCTGCACTTTTTCAGTTACCCTGAAAAGATGTCCAAATGAGCGCTGGTAAGGGCTCCCATGTCGCCCTAACGCGAACTAGCGGATGAGATTGTTGAGTTCGAAAATCGGCAGGAGGATGGCAAGTACGATGAGCAACACGACCGCCGCCATGATAATGACCAGGAGCGGTTGCATGATGCCGAGTAATGTGGTGACCAGGCCGTCGACTTCGCGTTCCTGATTGGTGGCGGCACGCGCAAGCAGCTCCTCAAGCCGGCCACTGGCTTCGCCGCTGGAGATGAGGTGTGTTGTCATCGGTGGAAACAGTTTGCTTGCCGCCAGCGACTTGCTGATCATTGCCCCTTCGCGCACTCGCTGCGTCGCTTCCTCAACCGCTTCTCGCATCGGCAAATTGACAACGACCTGTGAAGCGATGGTCAGTGACTCAAGAATTGGCACACCGCTGCCCGCGAGGATGCTCAAAGTTTGCGTGAACCTGGCTGTGTTCATTCCACGCGTGAGCTTGCTGACGATTGGCAGGCGCAGGAGCAACATATGATATCTTCGTTTCGGCCCATCTTTGCTGAGGATGTGTCGCACGCCGAATATGAGCGCCACGACAAAAATGATCAGGCCAAGCCAGTAATCACGAATGAAGTCGCTCGATGCAATCATAATCCGGGTTAGCAGCGGCAGCTGCTGGTCGTAGTTTTCAAATATGTAGACGACTTTCGGAACAACATAGGCCAGCATAAAACTGATAATCGCAACCGCGGTTAGGACGAGTGCAATCGGGTAAATCATTGCGTTTCTTACTTGCTGTTGCAGTATATGCCGGGACTCCGTGAAATCCGCGAGGCGGTCGAGCACGGCGTCGAGATTTCCGGACTGTTCACCTGCTGCAACTGTTGCACGGTAAAGTTCGGGGAATGCGTGCGGAAAAGCGGCAAGGCCGTCTGCGAGCGCGTGGCCTTCCATGACGCGGGACCGCACGCCCAATAGAATGCTCTGTGTCCGCGGGTCTTCGTTCTGTTGGCTGACCGCGAGCAGTGCTTCTTCAAGCGGCAGGCCGGCCTGAGACAGGGTCGCGAGTTGACGTGTCAGGAGTGCGAGTTCGCTTGCGGAAAGACCGCGTTTAACGGAAAAACTTCGCCGGCGCCGGGATTCCTTTTTTGCGACCTCAGTAACTTTGATCGGATAAAGATGCCGGTCGCGGAGGGTCTGGCGTACCTGTTTAGCGGTGTCGCCCTCGAGCAGGCCTTTGGATTCCTTACCTGCTTTATCGAGTGCTACATATTCGAAGGCGCCCATAAGCGGATTTTATGCCAATCAATCTTCGCGTGTCACACGAAGTACTTCATCGATTGTAGTGTTGCCGGCCAGCACGCGGCGACGGCCGTCGGCACGAATGCTTGGGCCCATCGTTCGGGCGTGCCGCTCGAGCTGCTGTTCGCTGACGCCGTCGTGAATCATCGTTCTCATTACGTCATCTACAGCAATCAGTTCGTAAATGCCGGTGCGGCCACGATAACCCGTGCTCCCGCCATCGCCGGGGCTGTAGATCGTCGGCGGATTTGCCGCGTCCATTTTGAGGGTGTGGCATTCGTAGTCCCGGGCAACATAGGGTACTTTGGTATCGTCGTCGAGAACCCGAACCAGGCGTTGTGCAAGAACGCCGATCAGACTGGACGACAGAAGAAACGGTTCGACGCCCATGTCGCGGAGCCGGGCTATTGCGCCGGCTGCGGAATTGGTGTGCAGGGTTGAGAGAACAAGATGGCCGGTCAAACTCGCCTGAACGGCAATTTCTGCGGTTTCAAGGTCACGGATTTCACCGACCATGACGACGTCCGGGTCCTGGCGCAAAATCGCCCGGAGGCCCCTCGCAAAGGTCATTTCAACTTTGGTATTGACCTGTGACTGGCCAATGCCGTCGATGAAATACTCGATCGGGTCCTCAACCGTCATGATGTTGCGGGTGTTATCGTTGATGCGCTCGAGCGCAGCATACAAAGTCGTTGTTTTGCCGCAGCCCGTCGGGCCTGTTACGAGGATGATGCCGTGCGGCTTGTGGATGAGTTCATCCATGACCTTGAGCGACTTGTCGTCCATGCCGAGAGAGGTCAGATCAAGACGGCCTGCCTGTTTGTCGAGAAGGCGCAATACGACCCGTTCGCCGTGACCCGAAGGCATGGTTGATACGCGCACATCGACGGCGCGGCCGGCAATTCTCAAAGATATGCGGCCATCCTGCGGCAGCCGTTTTTCGGCAATGTCGAGTTTCGACATCACTTTGATCCGGGAAACAACGAGTGGGGCAAGTGCACGACGTGTCTGCAGAACTTCCTGGAGAACGCCGTCGATTCGAAAACGCACAACGAGCCGGTTCTCGTACGGCTCGATATGCACGTCCGATGCATTTTCCTTGACGGCTTCAGTCAGTACCGCATTGATGAAACGAATAATCGGTGCGTCGTCATCGCTCTCCAGGAGATCTGAGGGCTCCGGGAGGTCCTGTGCAACTTGCAGCAGGTCGATGTCTTCATCAAGGCTACCGACCATTTGCATCGCCATGTGGCTGCCCTGTTCGTAGGCCTGCTGCAGCATCGCGTCGAATGCCTCTGCGGCCACTCTGGTCAGTTGCAGGGGTACGCCGGCGAAACGCCGGGCTTCGGCGATGCTCAGCGGCGTCGCGTTGGTGCGACAGACCGTGTCTGCTTTGCCATCCTTGATTTCACGAATAAGGATGCCGTGGCGCTTCGCGAACGAAAAGGGCAGGGACCGTAAGCCGGCATCTTCCGCCGGCAGGCTATCGCCGGCCTCGACGACGGTGGCATCTTCAGTTTCGAGAACGATTTCGGTATTGCTGTCCATGCCCGTAACGCCGTTGCTTGGTGCTATTCACCAGAATCATCAGCAGATTTGATTGCGTTCGCTGCTTCTTCATAGGATTCCAGCGGCGGAATGACCGGGCGTTCGGCGTTACGCATTTGCCGTACGTTCGAACCCCCGCCACTCAACTGGACGTCCCTCACATAATTGTACTTGGCGTGTGTCGCAATAGCTGCTTGTGTACCGTCCCGCAAAATCGTCGGCCTGATAAATATCATCAGATTGGTCTTTACTTTTTCGACACTCCGATGCCGAAACAGGGCACCGAGCACCGGGATGCTGCCGAGAATCGGAACTTGCTGAGTGCTTTCTCTCAGGACATCTTCTATCAGACCGCCAAGGACCAGGATGGCGCCGTCCTCGACGATGACCGTCGTATCAATTGTGCGCTGATTCGTAATCAGGTCGGCTGCACCTGTTGCCGCCTCGCTAATGCTGGAAATTTCCTGCGAAATCTTCAGCAAGATCGCGTTGCCCTCATTGATTTGCGGCGTTATCGTCAGTTTAACGCCAACCTGTTCGCGCTGAATGGTCTGAAACGGATTCACGGCACCGCCTGCTGTACCGGTATTGGTAAACGAGCCAGTCACAAACGGCACTTCCTGGCCGACGTTCAGGCTGGCTTCCTCGTTGTCTAAGGTCACGATGGTCGGCGTCGAAATGATGTTGGTGGTGGCATCGCCTTCCAGGGCACTCAGAATCGCCGCGAAGCTGGTGCCGCCATCCACTATGCGGCCGATGCCGATCGAGATCCCTTCCCCGATCGATCCGGTCGGGTCGACGGTACCACCGCTTTGAGTCGCACCGAGGATGTTGATCAGGTTCGTGCCGGCAGCCGGAAAGTTCGTGATGCCAACCGGTGTATTGCTGCCGCTGCCTTCTACAGCCCAGGTGATGCCGAGGTCGGATACTCTGTCGACGAGTACTTCGACGATGATCGCTTCAACCAGCACCTGTGCCCGCCGGATATCGAGTTTGTCGACGATGGACATCAAGGAACGCATCATCTTGGGCGGAGCGTTGACAATGATCGCGTTGGTCTGAGGGTCTGCCCAGACACTGACCTGATCTGACGATACGGCACCGGTCGTGCCGGCGCCTGCCGTTGCCTGCTGTGTAAAGTGAGTCTGAAGCTTGGTGGCCAGGTTTTCGGCGTCCGCATAGCGCAAGTAGCGGACCCGGGTGCTGCCGCCATCCTCCAGGGGTGTATCGAGATGGGCGATCAGCGCCCGCAGCCTTAGCCTGCCGCTCTTGTCACCGCCTATCAGGATGCTGTTGGTGCGGGCATCCGCGACCAGGCTCGTCGTCACAGGCATGCCGTCGGCGCGTGGCGCTTGCGTAAGCGCCGTCAGCACCCGGACAATCTCGGCGGAAGACGCGTGTTCAAGCGGGACGACCTCAATGTCGTCATCGGTGGAAAGATCGATGCGGCGAATGATATTGATCATCCGCTTCACGTTATTGGCCCGATCGGAAATGATGAGCATGTTGGAGCCTGGATGAGCTGCCAGGTGTCCGTACTGAGGAATCAGGGGTCGAAGAATCGGCACGAGCTGTGCGGCACCGATGTTGTGCACCTGAATCACCTGAGTCACCATGTCGTCCGCAGCCGCGCCGTCCGTGGTCGGTGGATTCGGATGCTGTCGCGCAGTCGCATCCGGAATGATCTTGACGACGTCACCCGTGGTTATGGCGATATAGCCATGCACCTGAAGGATCGATAAAAACGCTTCGTAAAACGCCTCCGGAGACATCGGTGTCTTCGATAAAATCGTCACCTTGGCAGTAACACGCGGATCCAGGATAAACGTTTTGCCCGTAACTTCGCCGACCGCCTCGACGATCTTGCGAATGTCCGCGTCTCTGAAATTCGGCGTGGTCTGCGCGTGCGCACAGGGCACAGCAAGGATGCAAAGGACGATCGCCGTCAGCAGTTGTACGGGAGTCTTGAATTCGAAGTTCTTTGCCATCAATGCATTCATTCGCTTCACTTGTCACCAAGGTCGAGTTGGCTGGTCTTCAATATCAGCGACTGCGGTTGACCGTTTCGCACGACGGTGACCGAAACCTGGTCCGAATTGCCAAGTGATTGAAATATCTGCATTGCCTGTTGAGGGTCCGTCAGGGCCGCACCGTTGATATCCTTGATCAGGTCACCCGGGCGAAGGCCGAGCGCCGCAAATTGTTTGCGGTCCCGCCCGGGATACACACGGTACCCCTGCATCTGGCCCGCCACCATGTACGGAGTCGGTCGAACCACGTCGGCGAGCCTCGCGACGTTTCGCGAGACGACGGTCTGAATACTCCGGTTGCTGCTCGACGCACGGTTAACAGATGTTGTACTTCGCCTGACCGTCATCGGACTTTGCGGAAATTCTTTCGGCAGTTTCAGGGCCCTTAGTG
>JAPUKV010000198.1 GCA_027295475.1 Pseudomonadota bacterium | reverse complement strand
CGATCGCAACCAGACAATCGATTTGCTGCTCTTCGACAATGCGCATCGCCTCAACGGTAACTTCAACAGGCGTGTGCATGCTTGCACCGGAAAATATTGCCACCGCGGAATCGCCAAGCAAATCTCGAACCTGTTCGGCCTGGCCCTGTTGTTGTGGCGTGCAAACAATTAACGCACGCTTGCCCGCAAGCCGCGCCAATTCATCCGGCAACGCATTGATCGTGTCGACGCCGAACAGGATCCGGCCTCGTAAAGCGCTGTCAGGAGAGGCATCCATTGATTATTTATACTATGCTCAAGAACATCATACCGTGGCACGCTTTCGGGGGAACAATCCAATGACTGTAGAACTACCACCGACTCCAAGTACTGCATTAATGGGACATCACCATATCACGATGGGTGTCGGCGAGCCGCAGGAAGATTTCGATTTTCACACCAAAGTCCTGGGCCTGAAATGCGTAAAGAGAACGCTCTTCTACGATGGTGCCACGCCTATTTATCACTTTTATTATGGCAACGATATGGGCGAGGAAAGCACGCTCGTAACGACATTCCCGGTCAGGCATATCGGCATCAAGGCGACGAAAGGTTCCGGTCAGATTGTTCGGTTCGCGCTGTCGGTCCCGACAGGATCAATCGGCTACTGGAATGAGCGGCTAAAAGATCATGGCTTCGACGTTACGGAGACTGAGCGTTTCGGCGAAACTCACCTGGACTTTGTATCACCCCACGATATTCACATCACGCTGGCGGGCGTCGAAGACGATACTCGCAAGCCACACAGTAGCGGACCGGTGCCCGCAGAGAACATGATTCGCGGCACGCATTCAATAGTGGTATCCAGTCGCGATATGGAATTCATGGAGGAGTTTATGCAAGTGGCCTGGGGGTGTCGCAGGGAAGCCGATGAAGGAAATCGGGTTCGCTACACGATGGGTGAGGGCGGCACCGGCACCTACACCGATTTCGAGGTAGAACCGGATCGTAAGGCCGGCAGTTGGCATGTCGGCGAAGGTGCGGTTCACCACATGGCTTACAACTGTCCCGACAAAGAGACGCAATTGAAAATCAAGTTCTTTGTCGAAGGACTCGGCTACACGGATTTCTCGGACGTGAAAGACCGGGGCTACTTCGATTCGATCTATGTACGCACGCCATCGGGCGCACTGTTCGAAGCCTGCGTCTCACACAATCCGTCATTCCTCATGGATGAGCCCGCGGAAACTCTGGGCACGCAGGTAATGATGTCGCCACAGATCGAGGCGAACAAGGAAGAAGTCTTCAAAATCATCGGTACTGTCGAGGGCTAGTACACTTAACCGTGGCGTGACAAATCCTCGGCTAGCGACTCGAGCGTGCGACCCCTCGTTTCAGGCATGAGGAAAACCACAAACAGCAGTTGCAGCACCATCATGAAAGCGAAGAAAGCGAAGATAGTATGACCTGCAAATACCGAAAGCACATACGGCATTAGCAGAGCAATCATTGCCGCAAAAACCCAATGTGTTCCGCAACCCAGGGACTGACCTTTGGCGCGCACATTGTTGGGAAAGATTTCAGCGATAAAAACCCAGATCACGGCCCCCTGGCCACCAGCATGCGACGCGATAAACAGGAACACGAACAAGACCACCAGCATGCCGCCAGCGCCGCTATAAAACGCCCAGGCGACGGCGCTGAGGGAGACGATATAGCCGACCGATCCGATCAGCATCAGCTTCTTTCGTCCGGATCTGTCGATCAGCAGCATGCCCAGAATCGTGAATACAAGATTCACGACGCCGATGCCCGTTGTTGAAAGCAGCGACGCGTTGGCGTCGAGACCGGCGAGGCCGAATACTCTCGGCGCGAAGTAAATGATGAAGTTAATTCCGGATAGCTGGTTAAAGAAAGCGATTAGAAAGGCCAGCAGTATTGGCCAGGTGTATGCGCCAGAGAACAGTCGATCACTGGTAAATTCACGCTGTGCATGACGAATCTCGGCGATTACCTGGTCTACGTTGCCAGGATTGACGATTGTCAGAATCTTGCGGGCCGCCGCTTCGTTTCCTTTGCGGGTAATCAGCCAGCGGGGACTCTCGGGAACGCCAAAAACCATTGCAAGAAATACCGCGGCCGGAATGATTTCGGCGCCGAGCATCCAGCGCCAGTTCAAGTTGAGGAATTCCGACAGGGCATAGTTCGAGAAAAAGGCGATCAGGATGCCGAATACGATCTGGAACTGATACAGCGCGACGAGACGGCCGCGGTATTTTG
The DNA here is from genome assembly GCA_027295475.1 of Pseudomonadota bacterium. The sequence continues at coordinate 313 of JAPUKV010000198.1, read as the reverse complement.
CCGGTGCGATCTCTGATATGTAAGCGGGTACGACGATCGAGGAAACGCCGACGCCCAGGCCGCCGATGAACCGGAGAATCGAAAAACTGTACGGATCAGGCGCAATCGCCGAGCCAAGTGCCGAAGCCAGGAACAGGATGCCGGTCGCAATCAGCGTGAGCTTGCGGCCGTATTTGTCGCAGGGAACGTTGCCATAGAGCGCGCCAACGACTGTGCCCCAAAGTGCCGACGACATGATAAACGCGCCGTGAAACAAGTCACTCGTTTTCCACAAGGCCTGGATCGGCTGATCGGCGCCGGAGATAACGGCTGT
>JAPUKV010000197.1 GCA_027295475.1 Pseudomonadota bacterium | reverse complement strand
AGGATTCCGGCTTCGGTGGCCGGATCGAACTGCCACAGGTTTTGTGTCGCCTGCATCCATCGAATGATGTCGAGCCAGGTTTGTCGATCGGCCCTCTGGCTCGTGATGATTTTGTGTGAATGGCATCCGCCACAGTGTGCGCGCACCATCTCCCATCCTGAGTCTACGATCAGCCCCGTCTGCTCATCGAGTATTTCCGCCGCAGACGCCGGGGTGGCAATAACAGCCAGCAAGAATAATGGTGTCAGTCGCCGGGTCACGCCGTCACCATAACCGCAATTCGGTGACAGGCGTTGTTCAGATAGCCGCGCGGGTTCCATCCCGGTATCGCGACCGGCTGTGAATCACCACTCTCGTCCTCGGCACGCGCCCAGATTTCGTAGTAACCGGGCTCGGGAAATTCCACCTCCGCCGACCAGTGCTGCCAGGCCAGGCGATTAACGGGCCGCTTGAGTGCAGCTTTTTGCCAGGTCACGCCGAAATTGATGGAGACACGCATTTTCCTGACGCGCAAATCCCCTGCCCAGGCATGGCCGCGCAACGCCATCGGCTCGCCTTGCGTATGCGCTATCCCCGATTTCGGAAAAGTAAGCAGCGATTTCACCGGCATGGACTCGATGATGCACATGTCCTCGTCAGCGACTGCCGTACCCGGCGCAACCGGCTCACAAGGCACACGATAGGATTGCCCTGTCATTTTTGGACCATCATGCACCCGGTCCCGAATCAGAATTTTGTTTATCCATTTTCCGCTGACTGAAGCCGGCCAGCCAGAGCAAATCAACCGCAGCGGAAAACCGTGCAACACCGGCAACGGCTCACCGTTCATCGCCCAGACGATTAGCGATTCTTTTTCGAGTGCTTTCGCGACCGGGACGCCACGCGAAATCGGCCGTTTTTTGGGGTCGCCGGACAGGTGACGGTCCGTTCCCTCGTACGCGACAGAGACAGCGTCATCGGCGATGCCGCAGTACTCCAGCACGTCGCTCAAGCGTACACCCGTCCATTCCGGGCAACCGATTGCCCCCGTGGTCCACTGGTTTCCCCTGGCCGGCGGGAAGAACTCCGACCGGCCATTGCCGCCGCATTCGATCTGCAGTTGCAATGTGTGGTGCCTGAACTTCGATTTGAGCTCCGCCAGTGTGAGACTCTGCGGCTCCAGGCATGATTCGCCTGCGATCTGAAGTGTCCAGTGATCAGGATCGATGCCTTCTGTCGCCGGCACAATACCGTTATTACGAACGAACAGCCGCTCTGCCGGTGTAACTGCATCATCGAGCAGGTGGGCCGGCGTTTCCGCGTTGATCGGCCGGTCGTTGAGGACGATCAACCCGGACTTGCCCTGGATCTCGAACGGCGTATCAGTGTTGGCCAGCGCAGCCGGCATCAGGCCGCCAGGCATGAATCTCGCGAATGGAATCGAGGCGCCCAGCGCTGTCGCCATTGCCGCGAGCCCGCTGCCTTTGATGAAACCGCGGCGCGACACGCCATTTGTCTGCCTGCCCCAGAGTAATTCGTCGGCTCTCACAGGGTCCGTGGCGTACAGGCTGTGAATGCCTGCTTCTTTTTTCATTTTTTGCCCTCGTATCGTGACGCAGCGCTCGAGATGAAGGCCTGCAACACATTGCTCAGAACACTCTGCAATCGCGATGCACGTTCGTCGTCGAATCTGCATGACTCCTCGATCATGTAACTCCGCTGGGCGAGTTCGAGCTGTATCGCATGCACGTCGTTAGAGGGCTCGCCATACTGCCTAGTGATGTAGCCGCCTTTGAAACGCCCGTCAAGTACCATCGAAAAACTTTCGCCGACTTCTGCTTCGGTAATCACTGCCTCGATCATGTCGTTCGCACAACTCCGGCCATCGTTCGTACCGAAGTTCAGTTCCGGCAATTCACCATCGAAAAGCAAGGGGACCTTACTCGGGATCGAGTGTGCATCCCACAGCAGCGCGTAACCGAAATTCTCCTTGATGTTCTTCAACGAGGACGCAATCCTGTCATGGTAGGGGCGCCAGTAGTTTTCAATTCGATCCCTTTTTTCATCGGCGCCGACATTTTCTCGCGGAAGATAGATGTCCTGACCATCGAACGTCTGCTCCGGGCAGAGCCCGGTGACGAACTGGTTTTTGTAGAGGGCTTCGTCGGAATGCGGGCGGTTCAGGTCGACGACATACCGCGAATAATTCGCCGCAATCACGCTGGCCCCCAGGGCCTTCGAGAACTCGTAAAGCCGGCACACGTACCAGTCCGTGTCGGGGAGTTCGCGTGCGTGCCCGGTCATTCGCCCCGCTAGTGCCGGCGGCAGGGCTCGCCCATCGTGCGGAATACTGATCAGTAACGGCCTCGTACCGGCATGATATTCGAAGCACCCGGTCACGCTTTCGCGCTCGGCAGGATCGACTCAGCAAGGCTGTAAAAGGATCCCCGGTTGATGATCGCAGCGAGTTCCGCAAATTCGTCCGACATCGACCGATCCTCGGTATAAGCTGGTGAAACCTGCCGGATATCGCTGATAACCGATTCAAGCACTGCGGAACTATTATGCGGATGATGGAACTCGACACCCTGTGCCGCAGCCAGCAATTCGATCGCGACGATATGCGCAACATTATCGAGCATCGTGTGCAAGCGCATCGCAGCAAACGTCGCCATGCTCACATGGTCTTCCTGATTCGCAGAAGTCGGGATATTGTCGACGCATGCAGGATGGGCAAGTGACTTGTTTTCAGAGGCCAGCGCCGCTGCCGTGACCTGCGCCATCATGAATCCGGAATTCAGGCCGCTTTCCTTCACCAGGAACGCCGGCAGCCCGCTCAGGTGTGAGTCGATAAGCAACGCTATGCGCCGCTCCGACATGGAGCCGATTTCTGCAATCGCGAGCGCGAGATAGTCCGCGGCCAGCGCTACCGGTTCCGCGTGAAAGTTACCACCCGACAAAACGGCCTGCGAATCTGCGAATACCAGTGGATTATCCGTAACCGCGTTTGCCTCGATTTCAAGAACCGTACAAACGTGTCGCAATACGTCGAGGCAGGCGCCAGCGACCTGCGGCTGGCAACGAATCGAGTATGGGTCCTGCACTCGGCCACAATCGATATGGGAGGCGCGAATTTCACTGCCTTTCATCAAGCCCCTTAATACTTTCGCAACATCTGTCTGCCCGGCGTGCCCGCGCGCGAACTGGATGCGCTCATCAAACGGCGTATCGCTGCCTTTGATTGCGTCGGTAGACAATGCGCCGGCGGCCAACGCGGCGGCAAGAATGTTTTCGGTGCGAAAAACCGCGCTTAGCGCCAGCGCCGTGGAGACCTGGGTGCCGTTTAACAGCGCCAGACCCTCCTTGGGCGCAAGCGATAAAGGCTCGAGGGCGGCAGCCTCCAATGCTTCCAGAGCCGGGACAATGGCGCCATTGACGGAGGTAGCGCCCTCGCCGATCAGGACACAGGCCAAATGCGCCAGCGGTGCGAGGTCGCCGGAGGCGCCGACAGATCCTTTGGCAGGGATGCAGGGATAGATCTCCTTGTTAATCAGGTCGCATAGTCTCTCGACCAGCGCCAGGCGCACGCCCGAGCAGCCCTGGGCCAGGGCGATCACCTTCATGATCATGATCAGGCGCACGCAACTATCGGGAAGGTCTTCACCTACGCCAACCGCATGTGAGCGCACCAGGTTTTTTTGCAGATGAGCCAGCTCATCGTCGCTGATTCGAACCTGCGCCAACTGACCGAATCCCGTATTCACGCCATAAACCTGTTCGCCACCGGCCAGCACCGAAACAATATGCGCGTTCGACGCAGAGATGCGTTGTGCCGCCGATTTGCCGATGGTCACACTCGTCGGTGATTGCCAGGCGGCACGCAGATCCGCCAGCGAGATTATTTGACCGTCGATATGAAATTTCATCATCCGTTCCTTGTTGGACCACTGGTCAGGAGTTTGGAGCAATCATCGGCAGGTTCAGGCCGTGCTCGTTCGCACAGTCGATGGCTTCTTCGTAACCCGCATCGGCATGACGCATCACGCCACTTGCCGGATCGTTCCACAGCACCCGGCTGATTCTTGCATCAGCTTCCACACTGCCATCGCAAACGATGACCAGGCCGGCGTGTTGCGAATACCCCATGCCGACGCCACCGCCGTGGTGCAGCGATACCCAGGTCGCGCCACTGGCCGTGTTCAGCAACGCATTCAGCATCGGCCAATCGGAAACTGCGTCGGAACCATCACGCATGGCTTCGGTTTCACGATTCGGGCTGGCAACGGAGCCGCTGTCGAGGTGATCGCGGCCGATAACGACCGGGGCCTTGAGTTCGCCGCTTCTAACCATCTCGTTGAATGCAAGGCCGAGCCGGTCCCGCTGCCCGAGCCCTACCCAGCAAATCCTGGCCGGTAAACCCTGAAAATGAATCCTGTCCCGGGCCGCATCGAGCCAATTGTGCAGGCGCGCATCATCGGGAATCAGCTCTTTGACCTTCGCGTCCGTCTTGTAAATATCGTCGGGATCGCCCGATAACGCGACCCAGCGGAACGGACCAATACCTTTGCAAAATAATGGCCGCACATAAGCCGGCACGAAGCCCGG
>JAPUKV010000196.1 GCA_027295475.1 Pseudomonadota bacterium | reverse complement strand
GCAGCTAAAGCAATCGTTTGGTTCAATGCTTGTTGCGTAACTTCGCTCTTCATGTCGTCAACCCTCTTTGACTAGTTCGAGATCGAATCGCCAATGACTGCTTCCACATTTGACAAACTGAGTGCAGCGTCGGCAAAGTTGTAGGCCTCCAGTAATTTTTTGGCGGCACCGAGATCCTTGGCCAGTTCTGGTTCCCTTTCAACCTCGGCAAGCAGTTGTTCGATGAGGTCAAGCGCCCGGGGATCACTGTTGGCAATCAACTGTTGCAGCTCCCGCAGGAGTGTCAGCGTTTCTTTAAGATTCTGGATACCGGCGCTCGCACCGGTATCCGGAATCTTGAGGAAACGCTGAAACTCCTGCGGGAGCTGCAACAGTTGATTACCAGCAGTGATCCCCGGGCGCTTGACCTCATCGAACAACTGTTAGCCGAGGTGGATACGGCACCAGAACTGGCCAAGGATCTTGGTGCCGCAAAAGAATTACTGGCGGTCTACAATTTTGCCGACGCTGCGCTCAGTTTGTCAAACGTGGAAGCAGTCATTGGCGAGTCGATCTCGAGCTAGGAATTGTTGGCCGATTAGTTAAGCTGGCACCCTCCTGATACGATCGAGTCTGATTTATCACACCTAGCCCTTGATGATACGCGGCAGAATGAGCTGGTGGCGCGGGCAAACGGATTTCGGGTTTTGATAGACGGCACCCGCAAACGCCTGCAGATAGGATCGCAAATCGCTCAGGTTGACGATTTCGTCAACAAATCCGTGATGTGCACAATACAGCGGGTCCGACGTGTCGCGATAGCGTTGCGCCAGCTCATTCATCTTATCAATGATGGGTTCCAGCGGCCGTCCGGCGTCTTTCTCCTTGACCGCGCGCCGCGCATAAGTTGCAACAGCGGCAGTTTCACCGTGCATCACGGCGATTTCGGTTGCCGCCGTACCGAGCGTAAACGCGTTATGGCGATTGGCGGTAGGACCACCGAGCACATAGTGCGCGGCAGCGCTGCCTTTCCTCAGTACGACAAGCATCAGCGCCACTTCTGTCTGCTGGATAGAATAAATCAGTGACTGCCCAAGTCCGAGCAGCTCGGCCCGCTCGGCTGTGTCGCCGACGTCGATGCCTGTGGTGTCCTGAAACCAGATCATCGGCACCCGGTCGCGGTCGCAGAGAGTCACGAACTCGTTCATCTTGATGAGTCCCTGACGATACAGCTTGCCGCCTATGCCGGGATAGTCGCCGTACTCGGGGTAGCCTTTCCCGAGAAAACCCTGCCGGTTGCCAATACAGCCGATAAGCATGCCGTCAATTTTGCAGAGACCGGTGTACATCTCCGGTCCGTAGTCCGGACGAAACTCCATGTGTTCGCTGCCGTCGACGAGCCGGGCAAGGATCTGGTCAAAGTCGTACACCTCCTTCTGGTTGAAGGGCAACAGACTGTAGACATCTTCTGCCGGAAACTTCGGTGCAGCCGGTTCCGCGACGCGGAAGAATTTCGGTGCATAGGCAGGTATACTCCTCATGTATTCCTTGATGCCGTCCAGAACCCCGGTCTCTTCTTCATAGACGTGCGAGAAGAATCCGGTATGGTCGAAATGCGTCTCTACATTGCCGGGTGGGCGGCCGGTAAATTCTTTGGTTTTGGCAATAATCTCTTCCAGCATTTCTGCATCGAAGCCGCCACGCGGCGTCATGCCGGAGACAATACCGACGCCGCCGACTGCTATGTTGGCATCTTTATGTGCCAACAAAATCGTGGGGCTGATGCTCTGATATCCGCCGCCTGCCGGATTGGTGCCCCAAATTCCCGCCAGCACCGGGACGCCGGCCTGCTCGAGTTCGGCATGTCGAAAAAACGTTGTGCCGCCGCCACGCCGATTGGCGTAAAACTTCTCCTGCTCGGGAAGTTTCGCGCCGCTGCAATTGACCAGCCAGACCAGCGGAATATTCAGCCGCATTGCCAGATTTGTTACACGCAGGATGTTTTCAGACTGCCCGGGCAACCATGCGCCGGCCAAGAACTTATTGTCGAAACCGATGACGACGGCCCAGCGTCCCTCAATCTTTGCGAGACCATCGACGACGTTGGTCGTGCCCTCGGCGTTATCGAGCGGGTTGTACAGGGTGTGCAATGGTCTCCAGCTGCCCGCATCGAGGAGATACTCGAGTCGCTGCCAGACCGTCATCCATCCGCGTGCATTGATCTTCTCGGTCGGAAAACCAACTTCTTGGACCTTCTGCTTTTCACTGTCAATTGCGGCCTCGGTCTCCCGCAACTTTGCCAGGCTTTCGGCGGCGCGCTTGATGCGCCCGGCCTTCAGCTCTTTGCCGAATTCATCCATGTGCTCGAAATAAGGTCTCATTCGTCTGTACCCCGGTTAGCGATTGGCGGCAAAACCGCAGGCCACACTGGAGATGATCATTTTCTGCACGTTGGACGTTCCTTCTACAACCTCAAGTGATTTTGCGTCACGATAGAAGCGCTCCGCAGGGTATTCGGTCGAATAGCCGTAAGAACCGAAAATCTTCATGCACTCGTTGGCGGCGTGGACTGCGGCCTCTGAGGCCGCAAGCTTCGCGACGGACGTTTCATACTGATTCGGTCGCTTCTGATCTTTGAGCCACGCAGCCCGATAGACCAGCAGCTTCGCAGCCTCGTGTTCGACGACCATGTCGGCAATCTGGGCCTGGATCATCTGATGCCTGGAAATGGGCTTGCCGAACTGAATGCGCTCATTCGCATAGTTGATAGACAGTTCGAGAGCGCCACCGGCTACGCCCAATGCGCCCGCGGCGCAGTTGATGCGCGTATTGTTGAGCTGCCACATGCAGATCTTGAAGCCACCACCTGCCTCGCCGAGCAGGGCATCCTTGGGAATCTTCGCGCCATCAAAGACAAATTCGCCGGTCGGCGAACAGTGCAGGCCGAGCTTGGTGTCGATTTCCGTTGCCGTGCAGCCCTCGAGGTTCTTGGGCTCGATGATGAATGCCGAGATTCCCTTGTGTTTCTTTTCCTTATCGGTGTAGGCATAAAGCAAGCCGGCGTCACCGACATGCGCATTCGAAATCCATGTCTTGCTGCCATGCAATTCCCAATGATCGCCGCCGTCAGTGGCATAAGTCCTCATGCTCGATACGTCTGAACCCGCATTGGGCTCGGTCATGGCGAAGAAACCCAGTTTTTTACCTGAGATCCATCCGGGAATGTATTTCTCTTTCTGCGCATCGCTGCCGTACCTGGCGACGGCGAGCGCGGGCCCGAGGTTCTGCATATTGAACTGTACCCGCCAGGAAGCGGATACCCGGGCAATCTGTTCCGCCATCAGGACGGATTCGAGGAAACCCATGCCATTGCCGCCCAACTCCTCCGGCAGCACACAGGAAAAGAAGCCCAATTCGCCCATGCGCGTAACACGATCGGCGCGAAACTCATGTTTGCTTTCTTCTTCCCGAAGCGTGGGTGCTATATCTTCTTCAGCAAAACGCCGGGCAGTTTCTTGCACCAGGCGCTGCTCTTCGGTTAATTCAAACATCTATCCAGCCTCGATGTATTCAATTGACGCACTCAGTCGATTACGGCGAGAACATCATCCTCTTCGACTGCATCGCCTTTCTTGACCTTGATTTCAGAAATCGTGCCGTCGCAAGGTGCGTAGACGGGGATCTCCATTTTCAAGGCCTCGACGACGAAAACTTCATCATCCTCCTCCACGCTATCACCAACTTCCACGGATACCTTCCAGATGTTGCCAGACAGCACGGCCAGAACTTCTTGTGCCATTTCTATTCCCTTGTTGTGTCGATCACTTGAGTAATGTCAGAAAAATTCCCGCGGCGATAACCGTGCCGATAACACCAGCGATATTCGGGCCCATTGCGAACATCAGAAGATTATTCTTCTTATCAGCCTCTACCCCCATTTTTTGTACGACGCGTGCTGCCATCGGCACGGCCGAAACGCCCGCACCACCGATCAGCGGATTTATCTTGTTAGACGTAAACAGGTTCATGATCTTCGCGAGTATGACGCCAGTCGCCGTTCCTATGATGAATGCGACCAGCCCGAGGAAGAAAATGAAAAGCACATCTTTGCGGAGAAAATTTTCGGCGGTCATCGTTGCGCCGACACTGATCCCCAGGAAAATTGTGACAATATTCATCAGTGAATTTTGCGCGGCATCCGTCAGGCGATCGACAACCTTCGACTCCCGAAAAAGATTACCGAGCATGAACATCGCAATCAACGGTGCGGACGCAGGTACGAGCAAAATGATGACCATGGCTGCCGCGATCGGAAAAAACAGCTTCTCGCGGGCCCCGATCTTGCGTCCCTTTTTCATTCGGATCCTGCGTTCGTTTCCTGTTGTCAGCAAACGCATGATCGGTGGCTGAATGATCGGCACCAGCGCCATATACGAATAGGCTGCAACGGCACAGGCGCCCAGCAGTTGCGGTGCGAGTTTGGCTGCAAGAAAGATTGTTGTCGGGCCGTCTGCGCCGCCAATAATGCCGATGGTCGCGGCTTCCTCGAGCGTAAAACCAAAGGACGTCGCAGCAAAAAACGTGACGTAGACGCCGGCCTGCGCGGCGGCTCCGAGAAATATCAGACGGGGCTGCGAGAGCAACGGGCCGAAATCCGTCAGCGCACCCAGGCCAAGAAAAATCAGCGGCGGGATCACTTCCCACTCTATGCCATAGTGATAGAAACGCCAGATGAGGCCTTCGCCGGGTACCATGAGCCCGGTCAGCGGCAAATTGGCAATCAATATGCCGAAGCCGATGGGCAGAAGCAGCAAAGGCTCGTACTTCTTGCTGATGGCAAGATAAATAAGAGTCAGACTGATCAGCCACATCACCGCCGTGCCGGGGGTGACGGCGAAAACGCCCATATGCTCAAAAATGGCCATGCTAGCCCTTGTCTTCAGATTCGGATCGCCTGACGGCAACGAGCGCGATAATCTTCATGGTCAGGTACAGCACTGCCATACCGAGGAACACGCCAGTAATCCCGTTAACGAATATGTTTATCGCTGCGTCCAACAGATCTTGCTCCGAATATCGTTCTTATTGGCCTGGGCCCGGCATGGGGGCGTATCATCGCGTAATGGGTTGACCTATTCAATCAGTACCGGGAATTACGCCCAGCTCGGTCGGGTCTCGACCCGGCACTGAGCTTTGTGTCCAGCTACAGTACTCAGCAGGGGGCATCGTGGGCATACGTGCATGCACTCGGCGCGAACCCGTAGGGAACGCGGTACAAGGCCGATAAGATAATATTGTGGCTCCCAGCGGCCGCAAGCAAAAAATAACAAAAGCGGCAAAGTGAAACAGACTTTCGGCAAGGATGAGTCAGGCAACTGGATCGAGGCATCGGGCCTCGTGCAACGCTTGCTGTCGGATGACAAGGATGGCTCGCGGCACCAACGCCTTGTTCTCGATGTCGGCAATCGGCAAACACTCCTCATTACGCACAACATAGACATTGCAGAGCGGGTACCGGTGGGACTCAGAGACCGCGTCAGGTTCAGGGGTATGTACGAGTGGAATGATCTCGGCGGGCTGGTTCACTGGACACATCATGATCCTCACGGTGTCGAGAATGGCGGATTCATAAAATATCGCGCCAGGACTTATCGATGACATTGCGGACAGGCAAAAAAAACCCGGTCAGATATGACCGGGTTTTTCCTGATCTTTTCGTACCTGTCAGGCTTCCATCACTTTCTGAAGCTTTTTGATTGCATTGCCTTCGATTTGCCGAATTCGCTCGGCCGAAACGCCGAAGTGGTCGGCGAGTTGGTGTAGCGTTTGCTTTTCCTCCGCGAGCCAGCGGGTCTCAAGAATATGGCGGCTGCGTTCGTCAAGCGTCGTCAGTGCCGCCTTCATTCGAGTGGTTGCGTCATCGTGCCAGTCGGCTTTCTCGCAAAGCACGGCGGGGTCGGCGTTGGGACTGCGGAGATAGGCTGCCGGCGTAAAGAAATGGTCATCATCGTTGGCATCGGGGCCGGGATCGAACACCGCATCCCGGGCCGTAAGTCTGCGTTCCATTTCGGTGACTTCGGTCGGGCAGACACCAAGGTCCTCGGCCACGGCATGTGTCTCGTCATAAGATAACCAGGCAAGGCTTTTCTTGGCTTTGCGCAAGTTGAAAAACAGTTTACGCTGCGCCTTGGTGGTGGCCACTTTGACAATGCGCCAGTTGCGCAGCACATATTCATGAATTTCCGCTCTAATCCAGTGAACGGCGAATGAGACAAGCCGCACGCCATAATCGGGATCAAATCGTTTGACGGCCTTCATGAGCCCGACATTACCTTCCTGAATCAGGTCATTCAGCGGTAAGCCATAGCCCGTGTATCCTTTCGCGATATAGACGACAAAACGAAGATGTGCCATGACGAGTTCGCGCGCAGCTTCCAGGTCTTCCTCGTCACGGAACCTGCGGGACAGTGCTTGTTCGTCTTCCTTGGACAGTACAGCTATCGAGCCGACCGCGTGGATGTAGGCGTCGAGACTGCCGACCGGCCCGGCGAGGGCAAGGTCATATTTGGTGGTTGCTAGGGCCGTTGTCATCAGATTCATGATCCTCCTGGTGGATAGAAATTTTAGCACTCTGGTGCTTAGAGTGCTAACAGTACTGCAGAGTTCCCTGACCAAGGCATGCTAAAATCCTTTGTTTTCAATGAGATAAGAAAAAACCGACATGCTGGATTATGTCAAATCTTAAAGGCGTGGCAGCCGATTCACTATCTCGGCTCTATTCTTCGCATATGACGGGCAGCGGCGAGCCATGAACCCGCAAGGCCCAGGAGGACACCGGTACCCGCGATGAGCAGACTTTCGGACAAATCGAGTTCCAGGACGCTGAATGCACTGTTGTAAAGACCGGCCAGCCGCCGCACCGGTTGCTCCAGCGCATAGAGGCCGTACCTGACAAGCGCTAATGCAAGCAATCCGCCACCGAGGCCATACCACAGGCCGGAATACAGGAATGGTCGCCTGACAAACGCGTTGCTGGCCCCGATGAGTTTTGTAACTTCGATTTCGTCGCGGCGATTTTGAATGTCCAGGCGAATCGTATTACCGATGATGACAACAATTGCAACGCCCAGGAGCACGGCACCGATGGCGATGGCGCGACGCAGGATGTCGAGTATCGCGTGAAAGCGCTGCACCCACTCCGTGTCTACCTGGACCAGATCAGCCTCCGGGAGATTCCCGATTTCTTCGTGGAGCAGGATCATCGACTCTTCAGTATTCGCGCCACTTGGCCTGACGACCAGCGTGTGCGGCAACGGATTGGTCTTCAAGTGGTCGAGTGCAGCGCCAAAGCCCGAGGCTGATTTGAATTCATCGAGAGCATCTTGCGCCGAAATGATGGTCACCTGTGCTACGTCGGCGCGCTGTCGGATCAGACCAGCCAGCCGGGTCGCATCTTCCAAAGTCACTTCACTTTTCAGATAAATAGAGAAGTCGAGCGCGTTCTCCCAATTGCTGCCAATAGACTGGGCGTTCTTGATGACAAGATACATTGCAGCGGGAAGCGCAAGCGTCACTGCAATGACGAGCACAATCATCAGGCTTGCGAAAGGCTGATGGGCCAGGCGACCGAGGGCGTCACCAGATGTGTTTACATGACACAGAAACCAGGCGGATACAGGACCAGCGGACCTTCCTGCTGGAATCGGCTCGCTTGTCTTGCTTAGCCTCATCGATCTTCCGGTGCAGGCGCCTCGGCACCCTCAAAGTAATCCGAAACGTCGTCGCGGTCCTTTTCGACTTGAAGAGCGCCGTTTTCCAGCGGGATTCGGCGACAACCTAGCTGGTCAATAAGCGCCAGGTCGTGGCTTGCAATCAACAAAGTAACACCGACCTCATTGAAGCGGCGAAAGATGCGCATGACTTCGAGAGACAGGTCCGGGTCGAGGTTTCCCGTCGGCTCGTCCGCAATCAGGAGTTTGGGCCGGCTGACAATGGCGCGCGCAATTCCTACACGCTGTTGCTCACCTGCTGAAAGGGTTTCAGGACGCTGCTTCTCCTTGTTCAGCAGACCGACCTGATCGAGAGCGGCACGGACACGCCTTCCGGCATCACGGTATCCGATGCCGGAAATGATAAGCGGCAAAGCGACGTTATCGAATACAGGCCGGTCATACAGCAACTTGTGATCCTGAAAGACCATGCCAAGTTGTCGCCTGTAGGCAGGAATTTTTCGCTTTGATACACGACCTGTATTTTGGCCGTCGACGATGACCTGCCCACTCGTCGGTCTTTCGATCAGGGCAATCAAACGAAGAAGTGTACTTTTGCCCGCGCCGGAATGACCGGTTATGAAAACCATCTCTCCTCTGTCCACTGACAGGGTCAGACCCCGCAAGGCTTCCTGGCCGCCGGGGAATCTTTTTGTTACGTCTTCGATTCGAATCACGACAATGCGGGCCTATGCTTTGCGTCAGTTCGTAACAAGGCATCAACGTACTCGCCGGCCCGAAAGGGTTGCATGTCTTCGGCTGCTTCGCCGATGCCGATAAAGCGAACGGCCACACCGAGCTTGCCGGCAATCGACAGCAGAATACCGCCCTTGGCGCTGCCGTCCAGCTTGGTCACGGTAATTCCTGTCAGCCCCAGTAATTCGTGAAACTTTTGCGCCTGCACCAGGGCGTTCTGACCCTGGCTCGCGTCCAGCACGAGCATGATCTCGTGCGGTGCTGCAGCATCCAGCTTCGACACGACTCGCTTGACCTTCACAAGCTCGTCCATCAGGCTTTTCTGATTTTGCAGGCGTCCGGCCGTGTCGGCGATCAGGACATCGATATTTCTGGATCGCGCGGCCGCATAAGCATCAAAGATGACGGCTGCCGGGTCGGCACCCGCTTGTTGAGCAATAACAGGGACATCATTTCGTTCACCCCAGACCTGCAATTGTTCGACGGCGGCGGCACGAAAGGTATCGCCAGCCGCGAGCATGAGTGAATGTCCCTCATGCTTCAGTCGTTGCGCCAGCTTGCCAATGGTTGTCGTCTTGCCGGCGCCGTTGACACCAACCATCAGAATCACGAACGGGCGATCGCTTTCGGGGATGACGAGCGGCTGTTGCACTGATCCCAGGATATCCGTCATCGACTGACGCAAACCGCCTGTCAATGCATCGAGGTCCTTCAGTTCCTTGCGGGCAAGGCGTTTTCGCAGGTCGCCAATGATTCCAGCCGCTGTTTCCACGCCAACGTCCGCCATGACGAGCTGAGCCTCAAGTTCCTCAAGTACGTCCTCATCGATTTTGCCGCCGGGAGCGAGACTAGCAAGGTCGTAGCTAAGCCACGAATCACCGTTGTTGAGCCGGGCGCGAAGCCGCTTGATGAAGCCACCACGTTTACCGGAGATCGATGTGTCTTCTGCCTGATGCATTGTCACATTGCGTTTTTTCAAATGTCGAATAACTTACACTAACGCAGTCATGCGTATTGAAATGACACTTCCGTTCTTGCTGCGAGGGAGACATGGCGAGAGTTAAGCGTCCAGGCCACAATCGATCGCTACCGGGGCGGCTGCGTATTGTAGCGGGAAAATGGCGCAGTCGTCTGTTGCAGATAATCGATGAGCCTGAATTACGGCCAACATCCGAAAGGATCCGGGAGACCCTGTTCAACTGGCTCAGTTCGGCGACAACGGGTGCACGATGCCTTGACCTTTTTGCCGGCACGGGCGCACTCGGGATCGAGGCACTGTCACGCGGTGCCGCTCACGTGGTTTTCGTAGAAAAGTCCGCTACGTTGGCTGCAGCGATACGGAAGAATCTGACCGAGCTGAAGGCAACGAACGCCGAGGTTTATCAGAAGGATGCTCACGACTATCTGAGTAAAGCCGACCCGCAGCCGTTCGATATCGTTTTTCTCGACCCACCGTTCGAAACGGAGCTGCTTGCCGATTCGTGTAAAGTGCTATGCGAAAATGCTTGGCTGACAGCGAACGCGGTCGTGTATCTGGAGCGGGGTAAAGACCAGGCGAAACCGGCACTTCCGGACGGCTGGGCCATTACACATGAGAAAGTTGCCGGGAAAGTGAGCTATTCTCTGGTGAACACAGGAACGTGAACCTGAAGGAGCGAGTTTATGGCTGTCTCTGCGATGTATCCAGGCACCTTCGATCCGATTACGCTCGGGCATGAAGACCTGGTACGACGGGCGACCCGTTTGTTCGACAGGGTAATAGTCGCAATTGCGGCCAACCCCGGCAAAGAACCCATGTTCTCACTGGAAGAGCGGGTTGAACTTGCCCAGGCAGTGCTTGTGGATTTCGACAACGTTGAAGTCATGGGTTACACCGGGCTCACGGTTAGTTTCGCGAAAGACCACGAACTGCAGGTCATTATTCGAGGCCTCCGCGCCATTTCCGACTTCGAATACGAGTTTCAGCTGGCCAACATGAACCGCCATTTGATAGAGGATGTGGAAACCGTCTTCCTGACCCCGACTGAAGCCTATACATACATTTCCGCGAGTCTCGTCCGGGAAATCTGCAGCATGGGCGGGGATATATCGGAGTTCGTCTCGCCCAAGGTAAGCGTTGCGCTGATGCAGCGCTGCGGCCAGACCTAATT
>JAPUKV010000195.1 GCA_027295475.1 Pseudomonadota bacterium | reverse complement strand
ATCGACGCCTGGCCATGAAACACCATCCCGATCGCAACACGGAAGACAGCGAGGCCGAAAGCAAATTCAAAGAGGCGAAAGAAGCCTACGAAGTACTGAGCGATTCCGACAAACGTGCCGCGTACGACCAGTTTGGTCATGACGGTGTCCGGGGTGGCCCGCCGGGCGGCGGATTCAGTGCAGAGGGCGTCGGCGACATTTTCGGCGATGTCTTTGGCGATATTTTCGGTGGCGGCCGCCGCAGTAGAAGCCAGGTATTTCGAGGTGCTGATCTCGGCTACGAACTCCGGCTGGACCTCGAAAAGGCAGTCAGCGGCGACTCTGTCACCATCGAGGTACCAACGCGGGTGACCTGCGAAGAATGCCATGGCAGCGGCACCGAAAAAGGGTCGGAGCCGGTGAAATGCATGACCTGCGGCGGCACTGGCCAGGTCCGCATGCAGCAGGGATTCTTCGCCATTCAGCAGACCTGCCCGGCATGTAAAGGCGCGGGTACGGTGATCACCAATCCGTGCAGTAATTGCCACGGCCGTGGCCGCGTTTCCAAGTCCAAAAGATTATCGGTGAAGGTTCCAGAGGGCGTCGAAGATGGCGATCGGATCAGGCTTTCGGGTGAAGGAGAGGCTGGCCGCAACGGCGGCCCGCCAGGCGACCTCTATGTCGAGATTCGCGTAAGTCCCCACAAGATCTTCCATCGCAGCGGTGCAGACCTGTCCTGCGAAGTGCCGATCAGTTTCGGCACCGCTGCTTTGGGCGGCGACATAGAACTGCCGACGCTCGACGGTCATGTCTCTCTGAAAATCCCGGCCGGTACTCAGTCCGGCAAGAATTTCCGTTTGCGTGGCAAGGGAGTGACGACCGTCCGTGACCGGAGACGGGGCGATCTGTTTGCGCGCGTCGCCGTTGAAACACCGATCAACCTGACGGCAGAACAAGAGTCTTTTTTGCGCAGTTTTGACGATTCGATCAGCGCGGATGGGGACAAACATAGCCCGCGTGCCGGCGGCTGGCTCGATACGGTCAAGCGGTTCTTCGAGCGCGTCAGCCAATAAACCTCGGCTGGATCATCTAGAATTCGCCCGTCAGGACGGGCTCCTACGATACGTTTGTCAGCACCTGGTGGAGCCCGTCCTGACGGGCGAGCCCCAACACACTTCGATGGTGATTCTGCATGGCACAGGCTAACAAGGAAGCCGAAACTCTCAATATCGCCGTACTCGGCGCAGGACGCATGGGCCAGGAGATCATGCGCGCGATGGTCGGCAACGATGAGCTACGTCTGGCCGGTGTCTGGGCCCGAAACAAGAGTCCGGCCTTGCACAAGCACATGGCGGAGTGCGCGGGCCCGGCCGCAGGGGCAATCGCGATCAGCGATGATCTGGCATCGGTATTGAATGCAGCCGATGTCGCGATCGATTTCAGTCTCCGGGAAGCCACCCACAAGGTTCTCGTTGCTGTGCTTGCGGCCGCGAAACCACTGGTAATAGGCGTTAGTGGCCTCGACAGAGCGGCAGTCGACGAGCTCGAAGACGCAGCGCGCACGATCCCGATTTTATACGACCGCAATATGAGTCTCGGAATTGCCGTGCTGGATGGCCTCGTGCGGCAGGCGGTGGCCAGCCTTGGCGCCGGGTTCGAAGCGGAAATCCACGAAACGCATCACAGGCACAAGGTTGATGCACCGTCTGGTACAGCCCTGAAATTGGGCGCATCTCTCGCCGCGGCGCGAAATCAGGACTTTGAATCTGTCAAACGGTACGAACCGGCTGGGTTGGAGAGGCCGCTGGCACCTGGCGAAATCGGCTTCGAGGTTCGCAGAGAGGGGGAAATACCTGGTGAGCACACAGTCATCCTCTACAACGAAGCCGAACGCCTGGAGCTGAAGCACGCCGTCACGAGCCGCCGCGTTTTTGCAGATGGCGCTCTCCGCGCCGCTCAATGGCTGTCAGATCGGCCAGCCGGGCTGTACGCGATGCGTGACCTGCTGTTTCAAGCAGATACCTGACACCAGTGAGGTTTTTTTGCACAAACTGGCGTGCTCAGGCCGGCTTGAGTAAACTAGCGCGGATCGCTGGCTGGTAGGCGGTCAGATGAGCGGGAGGCACAGGCCTTCCGCTTTTGTGTGTCTGAGGATTCAGTTTGAGTACGCCTGCAGTTCTGGCCTTGCAAGATGGAACAATCTTCCACGGTGTGTCCGTCGGTGATGACGGTAATACCATCGGCGAAGTTGTCTTCAATACTGCGATGACCGGTTACCAGGAAATCCTCACAGATCCCTCCTATTGCCGTCAGATCGTGACGCTGACCTACCCCCACATCGGCAACACCGGCGCCAACAGTGAGGACATGGAGTCGTCGAAGATTCATGCATCGGGGCTGATCATTCGAGATTGTTCAATGCTCGCCAGCAACTGGCGCGTCGAGAGTGATTTTCGGGCCTTTCTGCGAGGCGGCAAAACGGTGGCGATTGCCGATATCGACACGCGAAAACTGACGCGGCTGATCAGGCAGAAGGGTGCCCAGTCGGGATGCATCATGACGGGCGACGCTAATCCCGACACAGCTGTCGAACACGCGCGAAAATTCCCCGGTATCGCGGGCGTGGATCTTGCCAAGTTCGTTACTACAGATCGGACCTATCAGTGGTGTCATGGCGTCGATTTCGGGAAACGCAGCCGGGTCATGAGCAGGCGTATCGCCCCGTATCATGTCGTCGCGTACGACTTCGGCATCAAGCGGAATATTCTCAGGGTGCTTTCCGATCTCGATTGCCGAATGACCGTTGTACCGGCGACGACGACAGCTGACGAAGTATTGTCATTGATGCCTGACGGCGTATTCCTGTCTAATGGACCTGGTGATCCGGAGCCCTGCGACTATGCGATCAAGGCAATACAGGAAATTCTGGAGAGCGGTGTGCCCATATTCGGCATCTGTCTGGGCCACCAGTTGCTGGCCCTGGCATGCGGCGCCAAAACCGTCAAAATGAAGTTCGGCCATCACGGCGCCAATCATCCGGTGCAGAATCTGAGTACCGGGCAGGTAATGATCACCAGCCAGAACCATGGCTTTGCCGTCGAGGAGGAATCGCTGCCCGAGGACGTGGAAGCCACACACCGGTCGCTATTCGATGGCACCTTGCAGGGTATTGCCCTGAAGGACGCGCCCGCATTCAGTTTTCAGGGTCATCCGGAGGCCAGCCCGGGCCCGCACGATCTCTTGCCACTGTTCGAGCGCTTTATTGCTGACATGGAAGAGGTCAAACGCAATTCTTCAGCAGCGGCGTTACTTTTGTAATGATAAATACAATTAAAACAATTATATATAAAATTATATTAAAGTATATTCTCATCAGATTACCTGCCGTGATTTTGCTGATAGGGTGCCCCTGAGCCATGCCGAAACGGACTGACATAAACAGCATCCTGATTATCGGCGCAGGCCCGATCGTGATCGGACAGGCTTGCGAATTTGACTATTCCGGCGCCCAGGCCTGCAAAGCGCTGAAGGAAGAGGGTTTTCGCGTCATTCTGGTGAATTCGAACCCGGCCACGATTATGACGGACCCGGAGATGGCCGATGCGATATACATCGAGCCTGTGCGATGGGACGCAGTCGAGCAGATCATCGCAAAAGAACGCCCTGATGCATTGCTGCCAACGATGGGCGGTCAGACGGCACTGAACTGCGCCCTGGACCTGGTCAGAGAAGGGGTCCTTGAGAAACACGGCGTCGAGCTTATTGCCGCCTCGCGTGAGGCGATCGACATGGCCGAAGACCGCGAGCTGTTTCGCGACGCAATGACCGAAATCGGCCTTGAAGTGCCGGCGTCATCGATCGCTCGTTCCATGGAAGAGGCACTGAGCAAACAAGGAGAGATCGGGTTTCCGACGATCATAAGACCGTCGTTTACTTTGGGAGGCACCGGCGGCGGTATCGCATACAACCCGGAAGAATTTAAGAAGATCGTCGCACACGGCCTGGAGATGTCGCCGACGACCGAAATCCTGCTCGAAGAATCGGTAATCGGTTGGAAAGAATTCGAGATGGAGGTTGTGCGTGACAAGAATGACAACTGCATCATCGTGTGTTGCATCGAAAACGTTGATCCAATGGGCGTGCATACCGGTGATTCGGTTACGGTTGCGCCGGCGCAGACATTGACGGACAAGGAGTACCAGAGAATGCGCGATGCCTCCATCAATGTGTTGCGCAAGATCGGCGTCGAGACCGGTGGTTCGAACGTCCAATTTGCCGTGAATCCTGAAGACGGGCGCATGTTCATCATCGAAATGAACCCGAGGGTCTCGCGATCGTCGGCCCTGGCATCAAAAGCAACCGGTTTTCCGATCGCAAGAGTTGCCGCGAAACTTGCAATTGGTTATACGCTCGACGAACTGAAGAACGATATTACGGGTGGTGCAACGCCGGCATCTTTCGAACCGGCCATCGATTACGTCGTTACCAAGATACCTCGTTTTACTTTCGAGAAATTTCCCGGGGCCAACGATCGCCTGACGACGCAGATGAAGTCGGTTGGCGAGGTCATGGCGATTGGCAGAACCTTCCAGGAATCGTTTCAAAAAGCGTTGCGCGGGCTCGAAACTGGTGTCACGGGCTTGAATGAAAAGGTCCAATTTCCTGTCGAGATCTCCGATAGAGACAGATTACGCCAGGAGTTGCGATACCCTGGCCCCGAACGACTCTGGCACGTGGCGGACGCGATGCGCCAGGGATTCACGTTTGACGATGTCGCCAAACTTACCGGTATCGATCCCTGGTTTCTGGTGCAGATTGCCGACCTCGTCATAGAGGAGACGAATACCCGCCAGGAGGGACTGGATGGTCTCGATGAGGCAAGACTTCGTTTGCTCAAGCGCAAGGGATTTTCCGATGCGCGCATCGGTGAGCTCGTCAATCAGAATGAAGACGTCATTCGAGCACGGCGAATCAAGCAGGGGTTGCGACCGGTCTTCAAACGCGTCGATACCTGCGCCGCCGAGTTTGCGACGACAACGGCCTACCTGTACTCAACTTATGAAGAGGAATGTGAGGCGGAGCCGAGCGACGAGCCGAAAATAATGATTCTGGGTGGCGGCCCGAATCGTATCGGCCAGGGAATCGAGTTTGACTACTGCTGCGTCCATGCGGCGTTGGCGCTCAGGGAAGCCGGCTACGAGACCATCATGGTCAACTGCAATCCTGAGACGGTCTCGACGGACTACGACACATCGGACCGGCTCTACTTTGAATCGCTGACATTCGAAGATGTCATGGAGATCATCGAAATAGAGCAGCCACAGGGTGTCATCGTTCAGTACGGTGGACAGACACCCCTGAAGCTGGCGCGAGCCCTCGAGGCAGCGGGTGCGCCGATAATTGGTACTTCGCCTGATTCGATCGATCTCGCCGAGGATCGCGAACGTTTCAAGAAACTGGTTGATGATCTGGGGCTGCGCCAGCCGCCGAATCGTACCGCCAGAAACCGGGACGAGGCTCTGGAAATGGGTGCTGACGTCGGCTATCCACTGGTCGTCAGGCCGTCATACGTGCTGGGCGGCCGCGCGATGGAAATCGTGCATAACGAGGAGGATCTCGCCGAGTATATGGCCGCAGCTATCGACGTATCGAATGATAGTCCGGTTCTTCTCGACAGGTTCCTGGATATGGCGATCGAGGTCGATGTCGACGCCGTTTGCGACGGCGAACGGGTACTTATTGGCGGAATCATGGAGCATATCGAACAGGCTGGCGTGCACTCCGGAGATTCCGGCTGTTCGCTGCCGCCCATTAGCCTCGATTCCGAAATGCAGAAGACGCTCACGGAGCAGGTCGTCAAACTCGCAAAAGGTCTGAACGTAATCGGGCTTATGAACACCCAATTCGCCATTCAAAACGACATCGTTTACCTGTTGGAAGTCAATCCCCGCGCATCGCGGACAATACCCTTTGTCTCGAAATCGACCGGCGTTTCCCTGGCGAAAATTGCCGCGCGCGTGATGATCGGTGAATCGCTTGCAGAGCAAGGCTATGTAAACCAGCGAGTGCCCCCCTATTACTCGGTGAAAGAGTCGGTATTCCCCTTCGAAAAATTTACCGGCGCCGATCCCATTCTTGGGCCCGAAATGAAATCGACGGGCGAGGTCATGGGGATCGGCCGTTCCTTCGGCGAGGCGTATGCGAAGGCGCAGCTGGCATCCGGCGTCGTCTTGCCGCGGCAGGGCGCGGCGCTGCTCAGCGTTCGGGATTGTGACAAAGATGCTGCGGTTGGGCTCGCGAAGATTTTGGTCGACAGGGGGTTCGACATCATAGCGACGCATGGCACGGCGAAAGCGCTAACGGCTGCCGGTGTATCATGCCGCCGAGCCAACAAAGTGCGCGAAGGCAGGCCGCATATCGTGGATATGATCAAGAATGGCGAGATTTCGCTAATAGTCAATACAACCGAGGGCAAGCAGGCGATCCAGGAGTCTCTGTCAATCAGGGCCGCAGCAGTGCGTAAGAAAGTAACGTATTACACGACTCTCGGCGCCGCCGTTGCGACCTGCGAAGCTCTCGAGCATCTTGACGACAGCGACGTCAATTGCCTGCAGGACCTGCACAGGGAAGTGGCCGCTTGAGCAAGGTGCCGATGACCGTTCGTGGTGCCGAACTGCTACGCGACGAAGTCAAGAAATTGAAGTCGGAAGACCGGCCGGCAGTAATCAAGGCGATTGCCGAAGCACGCGCGCACGGTGACCTGAAGGAAAATGCGGAGTATCACGCTGCCAAGGAACAGCAGGGTTTTATCGAGTGGCGTATTAAGGATATCGAGGGCAAGCTTTCCAACGCGCAAGTCATTGACGTTACGGCGATCCATGCGAAGGGAAAAGTTGTTTTTGGATCCACGGTACGATTGCTTGACGAGCAGACAGGCAAAGAAATCGTCTACAAGATCGTGGGCGAGGACGAGGCGGACATCAAGACTGGACTCATCTCGTTTTCATCCCCGATGGCAAGAGCTTTGATCGGCAAAGACGAAGGTGATGAAGTCAGTTTTTCAGCGCCCGGCGGCGAAAAGAACTACGACGTTATCGAGATTGGCTACGAGTAGCCGGAGTAAATTTTCTTGACGTGCAATCCAATTATGGAAGCCGGATGCGCTGTTTGTCAGGGTTGGGCCGGTATATCAAGGCAACGTTGCCAATTCGCTGAATGAGGTTTCCGGATCCCTGCCGGCACAGTTCATCAATCATGGCATCGCGGTTGTCCCTGTTCGCCATCCGAAACCGGACTTTGATCAGTTCATGATGCGAAATCGTTGCATCAAATTCCCGTAGAATGGACGCCGACAATCCGGTATCTGCCACAGTAATTACCGGCTTTAGTTGATGACCCAGTCCGCGCAAATATTTCTTCTGAGATTCTGACAAGTTCATGGATGGGGAGTCTAGCAATATAACCTTGTTGGACCACTAACAGCCAGATGTGCGTAACGATGCATACCCTCATACGAGTCGAAGGCAAATGAGCGGACCGCGAAGGAGTGGCGGCACATGGAGAGATCGCCAGGAACGGGACCCGTATGTGCAACAAGCACGGCGGGACGGCTGGCGTTCCCGCGCCGTTTACAAGCTCGAACAAATCGTACAAAAAGAACAGCTCCTGAAGCCGGACATGACCTGCGTCGATCTGGGCGCAGCGCCGGGCAGCTGGAGCCAGTACATCACTCAGAAGCTGAAGGGACGTTGCCGGATTATTGCACTGGACCTTCTGCCGATGGACGTCCTGCCGTCGGTTGAGCAGATTCAGGGTGATTTTACAGAGGATGACACGCTTCAATTATTGCTCAGCATCCTCGAAAACTCGCCGGTGGATCTTGTATTGAGCGATATAGCGCCCAATATAAGCGGCAACAAAGCGATCGATCAGCCGAGATCCATGTATCTTGCCGAGTTGGCGCTGGACTTTGCCTATAAAGTTCTCAGACGCCGGGGCAATTTTGTTTGTAAACTGTTTCAGGGCCAGGGTACGGACGCATTTGTTACCGAGGCCGGGAAAACATTTGAACGGGTGAAAGTGATGAAACCCAAGGCTTCCAGGCCCGCTAGCAATGAGGTTTACTTGGTAGCGAGAAACTATCGACTATAGTAGGGTCTGATCATTAGACGCAGTCTAATTTACCGGCGGAAACCATACAGCAATAGTGAACGATTTAACTAAAAACATCCTTGTCTTCATCGTCATCATCGTGGTGCTTCTGTCTGTCGTGCAGGGCTTGAGCGGTGTCAGTGGTCCGGCACCGGAGAAGGCGGATTATTCCGAATTCCTGAGTCAGGTTCGTAGCGGGCACGTGCAGCGCGTTGAATTTGAAAACGAACGCATACGTTACGGGAGCCGTCAGCCGCTTGCTTATTACACGATCAGTCCGGAGACCGACAACAACACGCTCATCGGTCTGCTTGAGGACAACGACGTCCAGTTCACGGCGCAGGAACCGAAGTCGCAGAGCCTTATCGGCCAGCTTCTGATCAGCTCATTTCCAATACTCCTGTTGATCGGCGTCTGGATCTATTTCATGCGTCAGATGCAGGGTGGCGGCGGCGGTCGTGGCGCTATGTCGTTCGGCAAGAGCAAGGCGCGCCTGCTCGGCGAGGACCAGGTCGGCGTTTCCTTCGCCGACGTAGCCGGCATCGATGAAGCGAAGGCGGAACTTGTCGAAATCGTCGATTTCCTCAAGGACCCGAGCAAGTTCCAGCGTCTGGGTGGCAGGATTCCCAAGGGCGTGCTTCTGGTCGGTGCGCCGGGCACCGGCAAGACATTGCTGGCCAGGGCTATAGCCGGCGAGGCGAAGGTGCCATTCTTCACCATTTCCGGTTCGGACTTCGTCGAGATGTTTGTCGGCGTCGGCGCATCTCGTGTCCGGGACATGTTTGAGCAGGCCAAGAAGCAGGCGCCGTGCATAATTTTCATTGACGAGCTTGATGCCGTTGGACGGCATCGTGGTGCCGGTCTTGGCGGCGGGCACGACGAGCGCGAGCAGACGCTTAACCAGATGCTGGTCGAGATGGACGGATTCGAAGGCAACGAGGGCGTTATTGTCATCGCCGCCACGAACAGGCCGGACGTGCTCGATCCGGCGTTGTTGCGACCAGGGCGGTTTGACAGACAAGTCGTGGTGGCATTGCCCGATATCCGGGGCAGGGAACTGATCCTGAAAGTACACATGCGCAAGGTACCGCTCGACGACAATGTTCGCCCAAGCGTGATCGCACGTGGCACGCCTGGATTCTCCGGTGCGGATCTTGCCAACCTGGTCAACGAAGCAGCATTGCTTGCGGCGCGCTCGAACAAGCGCGTCGTCAGCATGGACGAGTTCGAAGAGGCCAAAGACAAGATCATGATGGGAGCGGAACGGCGTTCCCTGGTCATGAGCGAAAAGGAGAAGCTCAACACGGCCTATCACGAGGCTGGACATGCCATCGTCGGCTTCTGTGTGCCCGAGCATGATCCTGTTTATAAGGTGACAATCATTCCGCGCGGGAGGGCGCTCGGCATTACGATGTATTTGCCGGAAGAGGACAGGTACAGCACCTCGAAACAACAACTCGAGAGCACGATCTCCACCCTTTTCGGCGGCAGGCTGGCCGAAGAAATGGTGAACGGCCCGGAACGCGTGACGACCGGTGCGGCGAATGATATCGAGCGGGCGACCGAGATAGCGCGCAACATGGTTACGAAGTGGGGGCTTAGCGAAAAGCTCGGGCCGCTGACTTATAGCGAGGACGACGGCGAAGTTTTCCTCGGCCGTTCGGTGACGCAGCACAAACAGGTATCGGATGTCACGGCGCATGCGATCGACAAGGCAGTCCGAGGTATCGTCGACCGCAATTACGAGCGGGCGAAGTCGATCCTGAAGGAACATGAGGACAAGCTGCACATCATGGCGAAGGCATTGATGAAGTACGAAACGCTCAACGATGTGCAGGTTAAAGACATCATGGAAGATCGCGAAGTACGGCCACCTAAAGACTGGGATGACTCTGACGATTCGGCAACCACCGGCGCCAAGGAAGATACCAAAGGCGAAACCACCGGAGTGATCGGCGGTCCAGCCAGCGAACATTGAGATCGCCCGTCAGGACGGGCGAATAATGTAATGCAACTGCGCCTCGGCCCCCGGACACTCAATCTCGATGGCCCGCAGGTGATGGGCGTGTTGAATATCACGCCTGATTCGTTCTCGGATGGCGGCAGATTCCTGGCAGTTGATGCCGCAGTACGCCAGGCAGAACGCATGCAGACGGAGGGCGCTGCAATAATCGATGTCGGCGGCGAATCCACCAGGCCGGGCGCCGAGAGGATCTCCGAGGGCGAAGAGCTTGACCGCGTCGTCCCCGTCATTGAATCGATCTCTGGCCGCAGTGACGTCTCCATCTCGATCGACACCAGCAGGCCGGCTGTAATGCGCGCCGCCGTTGCAGCAGGCGCAGTAATGATCAACGATGTCAATGCGCTGCGGCAGGAGGGTGCGATGGAAGTCGCCAATCAGCTCGATACCGCCG
Source organism: Pseudomonadota bacterium (assembly GCA_027295475.1). Next base: position 18,114 of record JAPUKV010000195.1, on the reverse strand, counting down.
TATGCCTTGTGCACATGCAGGGAGAGCCCGGTACGATGCAGCACAAGCCCGAATACCAGGATATTCCCGGCGATATTCTGGAATTCCTTGCACACCGCCTGGTCGCATGTCGAGACGCCGGGATTGCGCCCGACAGAATCGCTATTGACCCCGGATTTGGATTTGGCAAGACGCACGAGCACAATGTACGTCTGCTGGCCAACCTGGAACGATTTCAAGAACTCGAGATGCCGTTGCTGGTCGGCTTGTCGCGCAAGAGTACACTCGGGCACCTGACTGGCAAGGGCGAAGAGCATCGGCTTGCGCCAGGAATTGCCGCGGCCGTAATGGCCGTGGAGCGGGGCGCTAATATTGTGCGTACTCATGACGTTGAACCGACAGTTGATGCGCTCAAAATTGTGCATGCAGTGATGCAGTCAGGAAAGAACCAATGACCAAGAGATTCTTTGGAACGGATGGAGTCCGGGGCGCGGTTGGCAAAGACCCGATGAGCGCCGATTTTGCGCTTCGCCTGGCAAGTGCTGCCGCACAGGTACTCGTTCCAACCGGCGGCACCGTTCTCATTGGCAAAGACACGAGGCTTTCCGGCTACATGTTTGAGTCGGCACTCGAAGCGGGATTCGTGGCTGCAGGTGCCGATGTCCTGTTGCTCGGGCCATTGCCGACACCGGGAATCGCCTACCTGACCCAGTGTTTTGAAGCAAGCCTCGGCGTTGTGATTAGCGCGTCACATAACCGTTATGAGGATAACGGCATCAAGTTTTTTGACGGGGCCGGGGCGAAATTGTCGGATGACGTGGAACTCGAGATCGAGCGCTTTCTCGGTCAACCTGCCATTACACTGGAATCGCAGTCCTTGGGCAGCGCCAAACGAATCGACACTGCGCGTGTACGCTATCAGGAATTTTGTGCCTCGACATTTCCCGATGACCTGGATCTGGACGACGTCAAGGTCGTTTTCGACGGCGCGAATGGCGCCGGCTATAAAGTCGGGCCCAGAACGTTGGCAGAGTTGGGCGCGGAGGTCATTCCGATTGGTTGCTCACCGAACGGTCGCAATATCAATGATGGCTGCGGCTCGACTCACCCGGAGTTACTGCAACTGACCGTCCCGGCAGTCAGGGCCGATGCCGGCATCGCACTGGACGGGGACGGTGATCGCGTCGTGATGGTCGACGAACTCGGCCAGACCGTAGACGGCGATCAACTCCTCTATATTCTTGCGACGGCCCGCCAGCGGGAAGGGGTTTTAAAAGGTCCCGTGGTTGGAACGGTTATGAGCAATCTCGGCCTCGAACGTGCACTCGATAAACATGACATCGAATTCCGCCGGGCCCGTGTCGGAGACCGGTATGTGCTGGAAACGCTTTATGAGACCGGCGGCATCATTGGCGGAGAAACATCAGGACACGTCATTTGTCTCGACCGCACGACGACAGGCGACGGACTGATCGCCGCGCTGCAGGTGCTCGCCGTGATGAAAACAACAGGCAAGACCTTGTCGAAGCTATCCGAGGGCATGGCGAAATACCCGCAGACAATGCTCAACGTGCGAACGGAAAAAAGCCTGGATCCGTCCAAGTCCAGCAAGATTCAGGAGGCCATCAGCCAGGTCGAAGGCGAGTTGGCTGATTCCGGGCGTGTTGTGTTGCGTGCATCCGGTACCGAGCCGGTGATTCGAGTCATGGTCGAAGGAGAAAGCGAAAACCAGGTATTGCATCTTGCCGAAAGGCTTGCCGCCGTCGTTGCCGAAGCAGCTGGTACACGGTCAAGTTGATATTGACGGATTACTAGCTGAACCTCGTTGATTTGCAGGGCACGCACCGGTATCCTTGCGCGCCTTCAGGAACCTGTCTAACAAACCCGCATGGCCGCGAAGCTGCCTATGCGGGTTTGTTAGATAGGTTCCATACTAACGGATAAACGGGTGAGCTATGCGCGATTTCCTCGTCGCTGGCAATTGGAAAATGAATGGCAGTGCGGCCGCCAATGCCGAGCTGACATACGGCATCCTGACGGGCATGCCGCAGTCGGAATCCGTCAAGCTGCTGATCTGCCCACCGTATCCGTATCTCGGAGAGTTGGCGCAGAAGCTTGCCGGGACGGCATTGTCTCTCGGCGCCCAGAATGTCTCTCAACACGAGTCTGGTGCTTACACCGGTGAGGTATCAGCGGGCATGCTCAGCGAGATCGGCTGCGAGTACGTCATCGTCGGCCACTCCGAACGGCGTGCGATGATGGGAGAATCGAGCGAGATCGTTGCCGCCAAATTCATGGCAGCACTCTCCGAGGGCCTGAAGCCGATCTTGTGTGTCGGCGAGACCCTGGAAGAGCGCGAAGCTGAGCAGACGGCGGCGGTCATCGATGCACAGCTGAATGCGGTTCTGGACGCAGCCGGGGTCGAGTCGTTCAAGACGGCGGTCATTGCCTATGAACCGGTCTGGGCAATTGGCACCGGGCGAACCGCAAGCCCGGAGCAGGCCCAGGACGTGCATAGCCACATTCGTGCGGCGATGTCGTCTCGCAGCGAAGAAATGGCCTCGGCCATTCAAATACTGTATGGCGGTAGCGTAAAAGGGGACAATGCGGTCGGACTCTTTACCATGCCTGATATTGATGGCGGATTGATCGGTGGCGCTTCACTGAAGGCAGCCGACTTTTTGGCGATCGCTGCAGCAGCGGCATCGCTCGTTTGAGGTAATGATGAACACAATGCAATCTGCGGTGCTCATAGGCCATACACTTGTGGCTGTGTTGATAATCGTTCTGGTGCTCCTGCAGCGCGGCAAGGGCGCTGATGCAGGCGCGGCGTTCGGCGCCGGTGCGTCCGGCACTGTTTTTGGCGCCCGAGGCTCGTCGAACTTTTTTTCCAGAGCGACGGCTGTCCTGGCGACTGTATTCTTTGCCAGCAGCCTGACACTCGCCTATATGAGCAGCCAGCGCTCGACCGGTCCCGAAAGTCTCCTGGAGGACGCACGGGTACTTGAGGCGCCGCTGGAGCCCGAGTTGACGGGAACCGATGGTTCATCCGACGGCGGAGAATTGTCTGACGTTGGGGAATTTCCAGAGTTGCCCGGGCTCGAAGGTTCCGGTCCGGCGGCAGACGATAGCGAGATGCCGTCACTCGAGTTCGACGAACCCGTCGAAGATGACGGCGAGCAATAACAGATTAGCGTTAAGACAATCACACGGCTCTGGTGGTGGAATTGGTAGACACGCTGTCTTGAGGGGGCAGTGGCGTAAGCCGTGCGAGTTCGAGTCTCGCCCAGAGCACCATTCTCAAGATATCTATTGTCAGCTGCAGGCGCGGTCCGACCGCCATGGATGGTGGGAGTGCAGGCGTTGCAGGAGCATTCACCTGCCTGACGGGCGAGGCGTGGTCCTGCGACAAGGCTACCGGCCGAAGCACGTATCCGTAGAAAGGCCATCTCAAACTTGAGGACGTGTATCTGGCGGACGAGGGGCGATCCCGGGCCCCGCGTGCTGCATTGTTTGGACTTGCAGCCAGCCCCACGATAAAGCCTTACGTATATTCCACAGCAAAAAATCGGCACATACATTGCCTCAAGGGCTGTTAACCGTACAAGCCTGACTGATACAATAAGCGCTAAATTTGGGCTTCAACCACACATCGCTTCGATAACAAAGAATGCTGCAAAATTACTTGCCCGTACTAATTTTTCTGGCGGTAGCCGCCGGGATCGGTGTGCTGCTCATGACGCTGGGTTTTCTGATCGGCAGCGGCAAGAAATACGATGAAAAGCTGTCACCCTATGAATGCGGCTTCGAGCCATTTGAAGATTCGCGCACGAAATTCGATGTGCGTTACTACCTCGTAGCCATTCTCTTCATAATTTTCGATCTCGAAATCGCGTTCCTGTTTCCCTGGGCTGTATCACTGGATGCGGTAGGGGGATTCGGGCTGATCGCGATGGGCATCTTCCTGGCCGTCCTGGTTGTCGGGTTTATCTATGAGTGGAAAAAAGGGGCGCTCGAGTGGGATTGAGTAACGCAGCCGAAACCCGCTCTGATCTGACTGCAGGTACGATGACTCAGGGAGACGGGCAGAGCCTTCAACAAAAAGGCTTCCTCGTAGCCGGTGTCGATACCGTGATGAACTGGGCACGAACCGGATCAATGTGGCCCATGACATTCGGATTGGCTTGTTGCGCCGTCGAAATGATGCACGCCGGTGCGGCGCGGTACGACCTCGATCGGTTTGGCATCATTTTCCGCCCAAGCCCGCGCCAGTCGGATGTGATGATCGTTGCGGGAACACTTTGTAACAAAATGGCGCCGGCCCTGAGAAAGGTATATGACCAGATGCCGGAGCCCCGCTGGGTCGTATCGATGGGGTCCTGTGCAAATGGCGGCGGTTATTACCATTACTCGTATTCGGTAGTCCGTGGTTGTGACCGTGTGATACCGGTGGACATATATGTACCTGGCTGTCCACCAACCGCAGAAGCGCTGATATATGGCTTGCTCCAGCTGCAAAACAAGATTCGGCGTACGAATACGATAGCCAGGTAGAAACCAAGAGAATGAGTAATACCAACGAGACTTTGGCCGCTCGGATCGATGCTCGATTCGAGCAGAAGCTCACGCGAGTCGAATCGATTTGTGGTGAGCTGACCTATCAACTTGATAAGGATGACCTTATCGAAGTCGCGAGAGCCTTGCGCGACGAACCGGATTTTCATTTCGAAATGCTCGTTGACGTATGTGGTGTCGATTATCTGACCTATGGTTCTGATGAATGGACTACGCAGAGTGCAGCGGGAAGCGGCTACAGCCGCGGTGTCGAGTGCGAGCCGGTGATTCTCGACGAGGCTGATACGTTCGACCCCGAGCGGTTTGCAGTCGTCTATCATTTATTGTCGCTCAAGAACAATGCCCGTCTGCGCCTGCGCATATTTACAGGTGACGCCAATCCGCCCATCGTGAAGTCCGTTGTCGACATCTGGAATTCCGCCAACTGGTTCGAGCGGGAAACCTTCGACCTGTTCGGCATTCTGTTCGAAGGGCACCCGGACCTCCGGCGGATCTTGACCGACTACGGCTTTATTGGTCATCCGTTCAGGAAGGACTTCCCGTTGATAGGCAACGTCGAAGTTACGTACGACCCGGACAAGGGACGCGTTGTGTATCAGCCTGTCACCATAGAGCCGCGGACCCTGGTGCCAAAAGTTATCCGGGACGACAGCCAGTATTCCGCAGGACTCAGGGACGAGGCGGGCGATGCCTGAGATCCAGACTTTCACGATGAATTTCGGGCCGCAGCACCCGGCGGCACATGGCGTTTTACGGCTGGTTCTCGAGATGGACGGCGAAGTCATCCATAGTGCCGATCCGCACGTCGGGCTGTTGCACCGTGCTACCGAAAAACTGGCAGAGTCCAAACCTTACAACCAAAGCATCGGCTACATGGACAGGCTCGACTATATCTCGATGATATGCAACGAGCACGGCTACGTCCTGGCGATCGAAAAGCTGCTCGGCATCACGCCACCGATTAGGGCGCAATACATCCGTGTCCTGTTCGATGAGATCACCCGCATCCTGAACCACCTGTTCTGGCTCGGTGCACACGGACTCGATATCGGCGCGATGACAATATTCCTGTATTGCTTCCGTGAGCGTGAAGATCTGATGGATTGTTACGAAGCCGTCTCCGGAACGCGCATGCATGCGACCTATTATCGACCCGGCGGCGTTTATCGGGACCTGCCGGAATCGATGCCGAAATACCAGGCCTCGAAATGGCGTAGCAAGAAATCAGTCGCGAAGCTCAATGCCATTCGGGAAGGATCGTTACTCGATTTCATTGATGCATTCACCGAAAAGTTCCCGGCATGTGTGGACCAGTACGAAACCCTGCTGACTGACAACCGAATCTGGAAACAGCGAACGGTCGACATAGGCGTCGTGCCCCCGGAACGGGCATTGCAACTCGGATTTACGGGTCCAATGTTGCGAGGTTCCGGCGTCGAATGGGATCTGCGGAAAAAACAGCCATACGAAGTATATGATCAACTCGACTTCGACATTCCGGTTGGCACTAACGGCGATTGTTATGATCGCTATCTCGTTCGCGTCGAAGAGATGCGACAGGCGAACAGAATTGTCAAGCAGTGTGTCGACTGGTTAAGAGAAAACCCCGGGCCGGTCATGCTGGAGGATCGCAAAATCGTTGCGCCGACGCGCGTCGAGATGAAAGACGATATGGAATCGCTCATTCATCATTTTAAATTGTTTACTGAAGGTTACTGCGTGCCGGCTGGGGAGGCCTACGCGGCGATCGAACACCCCAAGGGTGAGTTCGGTGTTTACATGATTTCCGACGGGGCTAACAAGCCTTATCGGGTCAAAATTCGCGCTGCAGGTTTCGCCCATCTTGGTGCTATGTCGGAAATGGTGACAGGGCACATGCTCGCGGACGTCGTCGCCGTCATTGGCACCCAGGACATCGTGTTTGGTGAGATAGATCGATGAGCGCAGCCGATTTGCTGTCGGATCACGTGCGTGACGAGATAAATCGCTGGACAGTACGATTTCCGGAAGAGAGGCAACGCTCCGCTGTCATTGGTGCTTTGCACGCCGTGCAACATGAAAATGGTGGATACCTTACCGACGAACAATTGAACGCCGTCGCGGACTATCTGCATCTGCCGACGATTCAGGTGTATGAAGTCGCGACGTTCTACTCGATGTTTCAAACGAAGCCGGTCGGCCGACATAACGTCGCGATTTGCACGAACATTTCCTGCATGCTGCGCGGCGCAGATGACATCGTTGAACACGTTGAGGCAAAACTCGGCATCAAACTTGGTGAAAGTACCGCAGACGGACGAGTTTATCTTAAGCAGGAAGAGGAATGCCTTGCTGCCTGTTGCGGGGCGCCGATGATGATGGTTGATCACAAGTACCACGAGAACCTCAGTAAAGAGAAAGTCGACGAAATTCTGGATGCATTGGAGTGATGGAACAAAATCTCGTTTGTTTTAATACCTTTGGCGAGAAGGACTCGTGGTCGCTCGGTACCTATGAAAAGTTCGACGGCTACAACGTATGGCGCAAGATACTCGCGGGAAAAATGACGCCCGAGCAGGTGGTCGACGAAGTCAAGGCATCTGGTTTGAAGGGTCGCGGCGGGGCCGGATTCCCGGCCGGGCTCAAGTGGAGCTTCATGCCGAAGGATTACCCGGGTCAGAAATATCTTGTCTGCAATTCAGATGAGAGCGAGCCGGGTACGTGCCACGATCGCGAAATATTGCGCTATAACCCCCATTGCCTGATCGAGGGCATGGCTATCGCGGGGTACGCGATGGGAGCGACAGTCGCGTACAACTACATACGCGGCGAGTTTATTGACGAACCGGTGCCACGCTTCGAAGCGGCCGTCAAAGAGGCCTATGACGCCGGCTTGCTGGGAAGAAATATTCAAAAATCCGGAATAGATTTCGATCTTCACACCTTTATCGGCGCGGGCGCTTACATTTGTGGGGAGGAAACCGCGTTACTTGAGTCTCTTGAGGGCAAGCAGGGCAAGCCGCGCTTCAAACCGCCGTTTCCGGCGAATTATGGGCTTTACGGCAAACCCACGACCATCAATAACACGCAAACGCTGGCCAGCGTGCCTGCGATCATGAGAAATGGTGCGGCCTGGTTCGCTGCACTTGGCCCGGAAGGCTCGGGGGGCACAGCAGAGTTTTCCGTTTCAGGCCATGTTGAGAAACCGGGTAACCACGAGTTGCCGATGGGTATTCCATTCAAGGACCTGCTCGATCTCTGCGGCGGGGTGCTCGGTGGGCGAAAACTAAAAGCAGTCATTCCAGGGGGGTCATCTGTAAAAGTGCTGCCTGCAGAGATCATCATGGAATGCACCATGGACTACGTATCACTGCAAAACGCCGGATCGTCGTTCGGTACCGGCGCGGTGATCGTCATGGACGAAACGACCTGCATGGTCAACATGCTGCGACGTATTGCACGATTCTACATGGTGGAGTCCTGTGGACAGTGTACGCCGTGCCGCGAAGGCACAGGCTGGCTGTATCGGATGCTGACACGAATCACGGAAGGCAAAGGGCGGCAGGACGACCTCGATAAACTCCTGGATATTGCCAACAAGATAGAGGGTCACACGATATGCGCTTTGGGCGACGCCGCCGCCTGGCCCGTGCAGAGCTTTCTGCAACATTTTTACCATGAGTTCGAGTACATGGTGCACAACCTGGGCCGCAGCATCGTGGATGATGTTGATGGCGTCGCAGCCTAGTGGACCAACAAGAGCGATTTATGGTTCATGAGTGACGATATCGTAAAATTTGAAGTTGACGGTAGGCCGGTCGAAGGCAGGCAAGGCCAGATGATCATGGAGGTCACCGATGCAATCGGTGTCTACATCCCGAGATTTTGTTATCACGAAAAGCTGAGCATCGCCGCCAACTGCCGCATGTGCCTTGTGGAGGTCGAGAAAGCGGCGAAACCGCTGCCGGCTTGCGCGACGCCGATTGGCGAGGGCATGAAAGTATTCACACGCTCGCCGAAAGCGGCTGCCGCACAAAAGGCGACGATGGAATTCCTGCTGATCAACCATCCGCTGGACTGCCCGATCTGCGACCAGGGCGGTGAATGCGAGTTGCAGGACCTGGCGATGGGATACGGCCGCGACGTATCGCGCTATACCGAAAAGAAACGCATCGTAAAAGACAAGGATCTCGGACCCCTGATATCCACAGACATGACTCGCTGCATCCATTGCACGCGTTGTGTCCGATTCGGTGAGGAAATCGCGGGGATTCAGGAACTCGGTACGATCGGGCGTGCCGAAGATATGAAAATCAGCACATACATCGAGAAGAGTATCGAGCACGAGTTGTCGGGGAACATTATCGATCTGTGTCCGGTTGGTGCCCTGAACAACAAGCCGTATCGGTACAGTGCCAGAGCCTGGGAAATGGAGCAGCATCCGACCGTGTCGCCGCATGATTGCGTGGGTTCGAACCTGTTTGCGCATGTGCTGCGCGGTACCGTCAAGCGGATAGTCCCGCGCAGCAACGAAGCGATTAACGAAACCTGGATATCCGACCGTGATCGTTACAGTTACGAGGGCATCTACAGCAGCGACAGATTGCTGTCACCTCGCGTCAAGGAAGGCGGTCAGTGGCACGCAGTCAGCTGGGAAGACGCCCTTGCGAAACTCGCACAGATTTTGCGGGAGAGTGATGGCGAAAAGGTCGGGATCCTCGCGTCTCCCAGCGTAACGATCGAAGAGGCGCATCTCCTGACGCGGATCGCAGATTACCTCGGCACAGCAAATATCGATCACAGATTGAGGCGCAGGGACTTCTCGGACCAGGGCGAGGATGCTCAATTCCCGTGGCTCGGTTGCGATATTGCAGATATCGAAAACTGTGATGCCGTGCTGATCGCGGGATCCAATATTCGCAAGGAAGCGCCGATACTGGCTCACCGCTTGCGCAAGGCGGCGGTCGGAGGAGCAAAGGTCTGCTTCGCAAACAGCGAGGTCTACGACTATTACTTCAACATCGAAGAATATCTCGCAGGCAAAGGTCTCGTGGAGCAGCTTTCGGGCATTGCGGTTGCCGCGGCGCAAGGTAAGAAGCTCGCGCCCGCTGTGACAAACCTGTGCAAAGGCGTAAAGGCCGACAAACAGCAGAAGCGTGTCGCAAAGATTCTGACAGACGCTACGCATGGCCTGGTTCTGCTCGGCAACATTGCCGGCCGGCACAAGGCGTTCGCGGCAGTGAGGGCGCTGGCTGCATCGATTGCGTCGACAACTGGCACGCGTTTTGGCTTCCTGTCTGAAGGGGCGAACTCAGCCGGCGCACACCTTGCCGGCGTGCTTCCACATCGGCGAGCCGGTGGCAAAACAAGGGACCAGGACGGTCTCCATGCTGGTGAAATGCTCGACGCCGATTTGCATGCCATGCTCCTTTTCGGACTCGAGCCGGACCTCGATCTGACTGCAACCGAAGATGCCGTGAAGAAACTGACAAAGCAGAGCTTTGTCGTTGCGTTTTCGCCGTACACATCCGAAGCACTTGACGACGCGGCTGACCTGCAGCTGCCGATTGGCACGTTTGCGGAGACCGCCGGCACTTTTGTCAACTGTGAAGGTCGCTGGCAGAGTTTCGCGGGCGTCGCCAAGCCGGTCGGGCAAGCTCGTCCCGGCTGGAAAGTGCTTCGCGTGCTGGGCAATCTCCTCGAAATCGATGGCTTCGAATACCTGAGTGCTTCAGACGTGTGCGACGAACTGCAAGAGCTGCTGGGCGAGGTCACGCCCGATAATGCATACGATCGCAAGAAAGCACTGAGAAAACCAAACGGCGAAGACGCGCCCGCAGGCGATGTCGATATCCCGATTTACGAGGTTGATGCCATCGTCAGACGGGCTGCAGCATTGCAATTGACACCCGAGGCGCAGCGTTTACGGAGCATGGACCCGTGAACGGGATGCTCGAATACCTGAATTCGATATGGGGAACGATCCCGGCGGATTATCAGTACCTGGTCATCGTAACGTCGCAGATTCTGGCAGTAATAATGACCGTCATTCTGACGGTTGCGTTCACGACATTTTTCGAGCGCAAGGTCATCGGCTACATGCAGGGGCGACTTGGGCCAAACCGCGTGGGGCCGTTCGGTCTCGGTCAGCCGTTTGCCGATGTTTTGAAGCTTTTGTTCAAAGAAGTAATCGTTCCTGCCAAGTCGAATCGCTTCCTGTTTGTCATTGCACCACTGCTGGCCATAACTCCGGCGCTTGCGGCCTGGGCAGTCATTCCGCTTAGTGACAACTTTGTTATCGCTGATATTGATGCAGGCTTGTTGTATGTACTCGCCCTTACGTCAGTCGGCGTCTACGGCGTTATTATTGCGGGCTGGGCGACGAACTCCAAATACGCGCTGCTCGGCGCAATGCGTTCGGGGGCGCAAATCGTCGCCTACGAGATCGCAATGGGGTTTGCATTGGTTGGCGTGTTGATGGCCGCTGGCAGCCTTAATCTCGGCGATATCACGAGGGCGCAGGCCGGCGGTTTCAGTCACTGGTTCCTGTTCCCGCTGCTGCCTTTATTCCTTGTCTTTTTCGTTTCCGGCGTTGCGGAAACGAACCGGGCGCCGTTCGATGTCACCGAGGGTGAGTCGGAGATCGTCGCGGGCTTTCATGTGGAGTACTCCGGCGTTGCGTTTGCCATTTTTTTCCTTGCCGAATACGCCAACATCATCCTCATCTCCACGCTGACCTCGATATTTTTCTTCGGCGGCTGGGCGTCGTTTTTTGAAGGCTGGACTTTCCTGGGCGACGGACATTTCTTGCGGCAACCCAGCTTTTTCTGGCTCGCGTTCAAGCTTTCTTTCTTTGTTTTTGTTTTCTTCTGGTTGCGCGCCACGTTTCCACGGTACCGCTACGACCAGATCATGCGGCTCGGTTGGAAGGTATTCATACCAATAACCATCGCCTGGATCGCGGTTGAGGGCATTATGTCCTGGTTGCGCTGGGGGCCCTGGTCGGGATCGGCGGGGTAGTCAGATGGATAGACTTCAAAACCTTATCAAAACAATTGTTCTCTGGGAATTGTGGCAGGGACTCTCCGTGACGCTGCGAAATTTCTTTCGCCCTGCGATAACGATCATATACCCGGAGGAAAAGACGCCACAGTCCGTTCGCTTCCGGGGCCTGCACGCGCTGAGACGCTATCCGAACGGAGAGGAGCGCTGTATTGCCTGCAAGCTCTGTGAGGCAGTCTGTCCTGCATTGGCGATAACTATCGAATCAGATGTTGGCGAAGACGGCACACGCCGCACGACGCGATTCGACATCGATCTCTTCAAGTGTATTTATTGCGGCTTCTGTGAAGAAGCCTGCCCGGTCGATGCAGTCGTTGAAACCAGGATCCATGAATATCACATGGAAAGCGCCGGCGAGAACATCATGACAAAAGACAAGTTGCTGGCAATCGGCGACAAGTTTGATGCCATGATTTCGGCCGATAAGGCCGCGGACGCGCAGTACAAATAGGAGCGGAATAGAATTGTTTCAGGCAGTCCTTTTTTACTTTTTTGCTGCCGCCCTGTTTGCTGCGGCGCTGGGCGTGATTTTGTCACGGAACCCGGTTCATGCTGCCCTGTTTCTCGTGTTGGCATTTTTCCAGAGCGCGGTGCTCTGGCTGTTGGCGGAAGCGGAATTTCTCGCCATCGTTCTGGTGCTGGTCTATGTCGGCGCCGTGATGGTGCTGTTCCTGTTCGTCGTCATGATGCTGGATATCGATGTCGAACGTGTGCGTGGTGGCCTGACGCGATATGCACCGTTCGGCTTGCTTGTCGCAGCTTTCATGGTAATCGAGCTGGTCCAGGTGATCTGGCTCCGGGGAAGGATCGACGCCGGCCTGGGTGGGTTTCAGCCGACGCCCGATGGATACAGCAATACGAAGGCGCTTGGTGCGATCCTCTATACCGAACATGTCTATGCGTTCGAAATCGCCGCCGCCATTCTCCTGCTTGCAATGGTCGCCGCTGTAACGCTCACCATGCGCAAGCGGCCGGGCTTGAAGGTGCAAAACATTGCGAAACAGGTTGCCGTGAAGGCCAAGGACCGTATCCGTATCGTCAAAATGAAAGCGGAGAAACGCCAGTGATCGGCCTACAGCATTATCTGACCGTTGCTGCAGTGCTGTTCGCGTTGAGCGTTGCCGGCATCTTTATTAACAGACGCAATCTGATCCTGCTTCTCATGTGTATCGAGCTCATGTTGCTGGCCGTCAATTTCAATTTCATCGCGTTTTCGCGATACCTCGGCGATGAGACCGGTCAGATTTTCGTTTTCTTCATACTGACAGTCGCTGCTGCGGAGGCGGCGATCGGACTTGCTATTTTGATTGTCCTCTTCCGAAACCGGCGCACCATCAATGTGCAGGAGCTGGATTCGATGAAAGGATGAGGCGTTAGAGGTTTTCCCGAAGTGCACGGCTATCATTCGACAATCGTTCTTGCGCCGCTTGCCGCAGCTATCATTGCGGGATTGTTCGGTAAGAAAATCGGCCGTGCCGGTGCTCACTGGATAACCATATTTGCCGTCGGTTTGTCTTTTGTTCTTTCTGCGCTCGTCCTCAAAAACCTGTACTGGGATGGTGGCCAAACCGAGAATTACAGTGTCTATACCTGGGCGGTCGTCGACGGTCTCCGCATGGAGGTCGGCTTTCTGATCGACCGGCTGACGGCGTTAATGATGGTTGTTGTGACCTTCGTTTCTCTCATGGTGCATATCTACACGGTCGGCTACATGCACGACGACTCGGGTTATCAGCGCTTCTTCAGCTACATCTCGCTCTTTACCTTCTCCATGCTCATGCTGGTCATGTCCAACAACTTTCTGCAGCTGTTTTTCGGCTGGGAAGCGGTCGGACTGGTCTCATATCTGCTCATCGGTTTCTGGTTCAAGCGCGAGTCGGCCATTTTCGCAAACCTCAAGGCCTTTCTTGTCAACCGTGTGGGTGACTTCGGTTTCATCCTTGGTATCGCCGGCATCGTCATGTTTGCCGAATCGCTTGATTACGCCACCGTGTTCGCCAGCGGCCCGGCTATCGCCGCGCAGAACATCGAAGTGATCAGCGGCGTTCCCTGGAACGCGATGACCCTGATCTGCATTTTGCTGTTCATCGGCGCGATGGGTAAATCGGCACAGGCACCTTTGCATGTCTGGCTGCCTGACTCCATGGAGGGCCCGACCCCGATATCCGCACTGATCCACGCAGCAACGATGGTCACCGCCGGCATATTCATGGTTGCGCGGATGTCGCCACTCTTCGAGCTGTCTGAAACCGCGCTGGCCGTGGTGGTGGTTATCGGTGCAATCACTGCATTCTTCATGGGTTTGCTGGGCATCGTTCAAAATGACATCAAGCGCGTCATCGCCTATTCGACCTTGTCTCAACTCGGGTACATGACGGTCGCACTCGGCGTTTCAGCATACGGCGCCGCCATATTCCACCTGATGACGCACGCGTTCTTCAAAGCACTGCTGTTCCTGGCGGCCGGTTCGGTGATCATCGCCTTACATCATGAGCAGGACATTCGCAAAATGGGTGGCCTGCGCAAGTACATGCCGATCACATACTGGACCGCTTTGATCGGATCGCTTGCCCTGATCGGTTTCCCGGGCAGCGCCGGATTTTTCTCGAAAGACGCGCTCATCGAGGCCGTAAAGGAATCCCACTGGCACGGGCAGGGCGCCGTCTACTGGATCGCCTACCTGAGCGTAATGCTCGGCGTGTTTGTCACCGCACTTTACACGTTCCGATTGTTCTTCCTTGTTTTCCACGGTGAAGAGCGCACGGACCCGAAGATGCGTGCGCATGTGCGCGAGACGCCCTGGGTGGTTACAGGGCCGCTTATTCTGCTCGCCATACCGTCGGCTGTGATCGGCTGGTTCACGATCGGCCCGGTCTTGTTCGGAGATTTCTTCGGTGCATCGATCGCGGTTGCCGAACGGCATGATGTCTTGGCCGAACTCGGCAGGAATTTCCACGGCAGTTGGGAGTTCATCCTGCATGCCTTTGGGAACAGCCCAACTGTTTATCTGGCTGCGGCGGGCGCCGGCACAGCCTGGTACTTTTATCTGAAACGGCCGGAACTGCCTGACGTGATCAGCAAGAAGCTGTCCGGCGTATACACGCTGCTCGTCCACAAGTACTACTTCGACGACCTTTACATCAACGGATTTGCGGCAGGCGGCAGGGCGGCCGGCAAATTCCTTTGGCAGAAGGGGGACGAGCTGGTCATCGACGGCATCATGGTAAACGGCACAGCCAATTCCGTTGCCCGACTTGCCGGAATCATGCGCCAGCTTCAGACGGGATACCTGTACGACTACGCCTTCGCGATGATCATTGGCCTGACATTACTCCTTGGCTGGATGCTGTGGTTTTGACTTTACGGGCCAGGGATAAGAAAGAATTTCGGGTATGGATTTAACGCATCTGATTTTGAGCATATTGATCTGGCTGCCGATTGTCGGCGGCACGGCAGTGCTCATTGTTGGTGATGACGGTGACGCGGCGTCGTCGAGAGCCGAGGGCATGCGCGTTCTCGTACTGCTGGTCTCCCTGCTGACGTTTGTCTTGAGCGTATTCGTGTACTCAAGCTTCGACACAACGACGGCGGACATGCAGTTTGTTGAGCGGTTCGAATGGATTCCGACATTTAATGTTTATTACTACCTTGGTGTCGATGGTATTTCCGCGCCATTGATTCTGCTGACGACTTTCATGACACCGCTCGTAGTCATCGCGGGCTGGGACAGCATCAAAACACGGCCCGCACAGTATTTTGCGGCGTTTCTGATCCTCGAAGGATTGATGATCGGCGTTTTCTCTGCGCTTGACGGTGTTTTGTTCTATGTCATGTGGGAAGCGATGCTGGTACCGATGTTTCTCATTATCGGTGTCTGGGGCGGCGAACGCAGAATATACGCAACGATCAAGTTCTTCTTGTACACGTTCCTCGGCTCGGTATTGATGCTGGTTGCGTTCATCTATTTGTTCACGAAGACCGGCACTTTCGATTTATTTGCTTTCATGGAAGCGCCGCTCGGCATGACCGAACAGAAACTCATATTTATCGCGTTCCTGCTCGCGTTTGCCGTCAAAGTACCGATGTGGCCTGTGCATACCTGGCTGCCGGATGCCCACGTCGAGGCGCCGACCGGCGGCTCCGTCATTCTGGCGGCCATCCTGCTGAAAATGGGTGGCTATGGCTTTGTTCGCCTGTCGCTGCCAATAGTGCCGGACGGGAGCCAATACTTCGCCGGATTGATGATCGCGCTGTCCCTGATCGCTGTCGTTTATATCGGCCTGGTTGCCCTGATGCAGCAAGACATGAAGAAGCTCATCGCTTATTCATCGATCGCACATATGGGATTCGTCACACTCGGGTTTTTCCTGCTTTGGTCTATCGACAGCGGCATGGGTGCAGCGTTGGGCATAACCGGCGGCATGGTGCAGATGGTGTCCCACGGCCTGATTTCGGCCGCCTTGTTCTTTTGTGTCGGGGTGCTCTATGACCGTGTTCACAGCCGCCAGATCGCAGATTACGGTGGCGTCGCCAATACTATGCCGGTGTTTGCCTCATTTATGGTGCTGTTCGCCATGGCGAACGCAGGGCTGCCGGGAACGTCGGGATTCGTCGGCGAGTTCATGGTGATTATTGCCAGCTTCAAAGCCAACTTCTGGTTTGCGGTCCTCGCTGCATCGATACTGGTCCTCGGCGCCGCTTACACGCTCTGGATGATCAAGCGTGTCATCTACGGCGACGTAGCGAATGACGATGTCGCCGAACTGAAAGACCTGAACCAGCGTGAGTACATCGTACTCGGCCTTCTCGCGGCGGCCGTCTTGCTTATCGGTCTCTGGCCAGGACCATTGGTCGACATGATGTCCGTGACCATCGATCAACTGGTCGAATATGCGGGCCGGTCCAAGCTTTAGGAATATCGGGTAGTGCAAATGAATTTTACTGATCTGCTACCAGCCGCACCGGAGATGACCCTGCTGGGTCTGATCTGCGTTGTGCTGTTGGCAGACCTGTTCGTCGAAGACGAAAAACGTGTCATCACGTTCTGGCTCACCATCGCTGCGCTTTTCATCACGGGTGCATCGCTGGTAATGACCGCGCAGGAGACGCGGACCGTTCTGTTTGACGGCAGCTACGTTAGCGACCAGTTGTCACACGTGCTCAAGCTGACCGCTGTCGGCGTTGTTGCAGTCGGTTTCATGTACGCACGGGATTATCTGCACCAGAATAAGCTGTTCAAAGGCGAGTATTACGTGCTCGGCCTGTTCGGGCTTCTCGGGACCATGGTCATGATATCCGCGAACAGCCTGCTGACCATGTATCTCGGTCTCGAGACGCTTTCGTTGTCACTGTATGCATTGGTCGCATTCGACCGAAACTCTGCAACGGCGGCCGAGTCGGCCATGAAGTTTTTCGTGTTGGGGGCAATCGCATCCGGCGCACTGCTTTATGGCATTTCCTGGATTTACGGCATAACAGGCAGCCTGCAATTCCACGAGATCTCAGAGGCAATACGCACAAGACCCGAGATTAACGCGGTGCCACTCTGGTTTGGGCTGGCATTTGTGATCGTCGGTATCGCCTTCAAGTTCGGTGCCGTGCCGTTTCACATGTGGCTGCCGGACGTCTACCAGGGTGCAAGATCGCCGGTCGCACTGTACATCGCGACTGCGCCGAAGCTTGCCGCATTAGCGCTTACCCTGCGCATTCTGGTTGACGGACTCGGCGGCCTGCACGAAGTCTGGCAGGGCATGATCATGGTCCTTGCTGTGCTGTCGCTGGTCATCGGCAATGTCGTGGCGATTGCCCAGACCAACATCAAGCGAATGCTCGGCTACTCGGCCATCGGACACGTCGGTTTTATCCTGCTGGCCGTGTTCTGTGGCACGGGCCAGGGCTATGCCGCGGCGCTTTTCTACACCCTGACCTACGTGGTGATGGCCGCGGGCTCATTCGGCATGGTCATCCTGCTCAGCCGTCAGGGTTTCGAGGCGGAGCTCCTGAGCGATTTCAAGGGCCTTAATGCCCGCAGCCCGTGGTTCGCCTTCATGATGCTGTTCTTCATGTTCGGCCTGGCCGGCGTGCCGCCATGGGTCGGTTTCTTTGCGAAGCTCAACGTCATCAGTGCCGTTCTGGACGCGGGTTTCCCGGGACTTGCGGTGCTGATGGTGCTGGCAGCCGTCGTCGGCGCCTTCTATTACATCCGAGTGGTGTGGTTGATGTACTTCGAGTCTGCGGAAGACCGGGCGATCCTGCAGGCCAAGGTAGATACGCGCTTCGTCCTGAGCCTGAACGGCCTGGCCGTGCTGGCTATCGGCCTTATGCCGGGCTGGCTCTTGAGCCTTTGCATGCGCGTCATGGGCTAGCTGCCCTAGAACTGTGTCAGCCGGGCTGATCAGCTTGCTGCAATGGCTGGCGTTCTGTATTATGCCGCCCCTGCCGATGCGGGGTGGAGCAGTCTGGCAGCTCGTCGGGCTCATAACCCGAAGGTCGCAGGTTCAAATCCTGCCCCCGCTACCA
>JAPUKV010000194.1 GCA_027295475.1 Pseudomonadota bacterium | reverse complement strand
CAAGCGCCTGACTGATACCGCGTACCTTCACCAAGTCATCGATACCAGCGCCGCGCACGCCCTGCAGACCCCCAAATTGTTTCAACAGTTCCCGGCGCCGCTTCGGTCCCAGGCCGGGAATTTCCTCCAGACGCGATGTTTTTCTTGTCTTGGCCCGTCTCTGCCTGTGGCCTGTAATAGCAAACCGGTGCGCTTCATCCCTGATTCTCTGAATAAGATGCAGCGCCGCTGAATCTCCGGGCAGTATAATGGGCGTGCTTTGACCTGCCAAGAACAGTTGTTCCATGCCGGGTTTACGTGCCCTGCCCTTGGCAACGGCAATCACCTGCAACCAGCCAAGCTCCAGTTCGTCGAGCACCGTAAGTGCTGCGGCCAGTTGTCCCTTGCCACCATCGACAAACAGGATGTCTGGCATCGGCACCTCGCCCTTCTTGATGCGCGTGTAGCGCCGCCGCAAAGCTTCAGTCATGCCGGCATAATCATCGCCGGCTGATTCAGGGCTGAGATTGAAGCGCCGATAATCGCTCTTCAGGGGTCCTGCCTGGTTGAATACGACGCATGACGCGACCGTCGCTTCACCGGATGTATGGCTGACATCAAAACATTCCAGCCGCTCGGGCGGCGCTTCCAGTTGCAGCAGCTCGGCCAGCCCCTCGAACTGGCGCCGCAGCGTTGCGTTGCTGGAGATTTGTAGTTTAAGTCCCTGATCGGCATTCGTTGCCGCGAGTTTCAACCAGCGTAGCCGGTCACCTCGCACACGGTATTTGATGCTGACGTTATGGCCGCTGCGCTCCGCCAGGGTGGACTCCAGCAATGCCCGATCGTTAATGTCGGTTTCGACGATAATCTCGGACGGTGCCTCCTTGCCGAGATAATACTGTGGCAAAAAGCCGCTGATGATCTGTCGGCTGGTGGCCGCAACAGACAGGCGCGGGAAATGATTGCGGCTGCCGAGTATCTTGCCGTTGCGAATGAAGATGATCGTGACGCAATGTACTGCGTTCCTTGATGCGACTGCGATGATATCGAGGTCTTTAGCAGCCGTCCTCGAAACAATTTGTTCCGCTTCGACTTTCTTGAGCCTTGAAATCTGATCACGAAAGCGGGCCGCCTGTTCGTAATCCTGTCCGTCTGATGCGCGGTCCATGCGCTCGACCATGGCGTCGATAACACCGCGATTCTTGCCTTCGAGAAACAGGATGGCGGCATTAATATCTTCGCCGTATGTGGCTTGATCGATGTAACCCACGCACGGCGCGGTGCAGCGTTTGATCTGATACTGCAGGCAAGGTCGCGTGCGGTTCTTGAAATAGCTGTCCTGGCATTGCCGTACCAGGAACAGCTTTTGTAATTCGTTGAGTGTCTTGCGTACCGCGTTCGTACTTGGGTACGGCCCAAAATAGCGTCCCTTCCCTTTCCTGGGCCCGCGATGAAACTGTAAGCGGGGATACGCGTGTGTCGTCGACACATATATATAGGGGTAACTCTTGTCATCACGCAGAATGACATTGAAGCGTGGTTTGTGCCGCTTGATCAGGTTGTATTCAAGCAGCAACGCTTCGGCTTCGGTATTGGTCACGGTGACCTCAACGTTAGCCACTTGTTCCATCATCGATGCCGTCTTGGCGTCAGCGGGCGTGCGCTGGAAATAGCTGGATACGCGCTTGCGCAGATCCATTGCCTTTCCGACGTAGATAATCTTGTGTTTCGCGTTCAGCATCTGATACACACCTGGCCGGTGTGTGAGGCTCTGCAGAAAGGATTTCGGCTCGAATGGATTGTCGTCTGGCACGCTCATGAGCGCCTAGTTTGCCCCAGTTCTTCCTTCAATGCGCCTGCGACAACAGCTCCCGCGCGCGTGCAAAAACTGCGCGGAACATGCCCGCTGTCAGACGCCCGGTATTGGTGTTGTAACGGCTGCAGTGATAGGAATCGAGCAGCAGGAAGCGACCGTCCAGCGCATGTTCCGCGGCGTGGCCGAATTTGAAATCGGCCTGGCGGCCGGCAACCGCTTTAACCACGGCCCGATGCGCGATGCCACCGAGCGCCAGCACCACAGCAGCAGGCGGCAAGGCATTGAGTTCATTCGCGAGAAACTCGTTGCAGGTATTGACCTCGGCACCGACCGGTTTGTTGTCCGGCGGCAGGCATTTCACGGCGTTCGTAATACGACAATCCAGCAAGGTCAGTTCGTCGTCGGCGGCCAGCGATTCGGCATGGCTGGCGAAACCGTATTTATGCAAAGTCTCATACAGCAGCAACCCGGCGTAGTCGCCGGTGAACGGCCTGCCAGTCCGGTTGGCGCCATGCATGCCGGGAGCCAGCCCGACGATCAGCAGGCGTGCATTCCGATCACCAAATGGCGGCACCGGCCGGCAGTAATAGCCGGGGTTTTTTTCAGCAACTTCGCGGAGGAAAGTTGCCAGTCGCGGGCACTGGCGGCAATCTATATCAAATAGCTTAGTCATCCATGTGCCGCATGACGGCGTCGCCAAATCCTTTGGTTCCGACCAGGGTCGCGCCCGGGATCAGTTGCTCGAGTTCGCTGACGACGCCGTCGAAGTCCTGGGGACGCGCCTTCCGGATTGGTTGATGCATTGCTTCGCGCAGCCTGGCGAGGTCGAAGGTGAGTTCCTTGTTGGCGATGGTCCTGGCCACACCGTTCATGATGTAGTCAGCAGCTTCGTGCCATCCCATGTAACGCAGCATCATTTCGGCAGACAGGATCAACGAACCCGGATTAACGCGATCCTTGCCTGCGAAACCGGGTGCCGTTCCGTGCGTTGCCTCGAATACCTCATTTCTTGTCGCCTCATATCGCTCAGAAATTTCCTTGCAGCCCTTGTACAGCATTAATCTAATGACCTTATCGTTCCTTATCGTCTATTGACAACACAGGCAGTTGTCGGGTAAAAGTACGGGTAAATCTCACTTTCCAAAAGGCTTTACCCGATGTTGACCGATACCTATATCCGCGGACTCAAGCCCGGCTACAACCCCGCGATTGACCCCAAAACCGACAAGCCGCGAGGTAAGACGAGTAAACCTTACAAGTCTCGCAAGGAGCAAGGACTCTACGCTCTAGTTTACCCGAAGAGCAAAAAATTTCCGAAGGGGCGTAAAGGCTGGTTGCATCAGATCATCGTCAACGGCAGAGAGACGACGTTCTCATACCGCACTTACCCAGACGTCAGACTCAAACTTGCACGCGAGAGACGGGACGAGACTCGAAGACTAGTTGCCCGAGGGATTAACCCAGTCGCCGTTAAGCGAGTCGAAAAAACGGCAAGGGCG
>JAPUKV010000193.1 GCA_027295475.1 Pseudomonadota bacterium | reverse complement strand
TTCCATCGGCATCCGCAATGAGCTGACCTTTGAGAACCCTTTCGCCGATGGTAACCACCGGATGAGCCGGATCTCCCGCATGCTGCGCCAGCGGCAGGACGAGCTGCATCGGTACCGGAACGTGTTGAATAACACGGGCTGTCGATTCGTCCTTCAGGACTGGCAGACGCAAGCCACCGTGCAGTGTGCCAAGATCGAAGGTAGGGGCGCTCATGCTGCGGACTTCATACTGATGCAATCAACAGGGCAGGGTGCCAGGCACAGTTCACAGCCGGTGCACTCTGTAGCGAGAATGGTGTGCATGAACTGGTGTGCGCCGACGATCGCATCGACCGGGCAGGCTGATATGCAATGCGTGCAGCCAATGCACAGCACCTCATCAATAAATGCGACCGAATCGCTCATATTTTTCCCGGCGGACGTTTCGAGCGGTACGATATCGCGGCCCAGCAAGCTGGCCAGCCGTCGCACAGTATCGTCGCCGCCTGGCGGGCACAGGTTAATTTCTACGCCATCGTGCACGATTGCGGCTGCATATGGCCGGCATCCGGGGTATCCACATTGAGCACATTGTGTTTGCGGCAACAGCCCATTCACTCTCGACACCAGGTCGTCGTCGTTCGGCGGCAGGCGCCTCGACGCAAAACTCAACAGGAGTCCGGCGACGAGAGCGATGGCTGTAATCGTTACGACCGCAATCCACATGGCGAAGAAACAATTTTCAAGGTCGTGCCATTCCGGAAAAACCCATAAATGCGAGCGACATCAATCCCGCGGTCGTCAGCGCGATCGCCGTGCCGCGAAACGGGCGGGGCACGTCGGCAGCGTCTACGCGCTCGCGAATGGCGGCAAACAGGACAATAACCATCGCAAACCCCATCGCCGCACCGAAACCGTAAAAGACAGACTGCACAAAGCCCTTGGCTTGCTGAACATTCAGCAACGCAACGCCCAACACGGCGCAGTTGGTTGCGATTAACGGAATGAAAATCCCGAGCACCTGGTCGAGCAAAGGGCTCAATCGCCGCACCATTATCTCTGTGAATTGAACGCTCACTGCAATGACCAGAATGAAGCTGATCGTGCGCAGGTAACCGAGGTCCAGAGGCACGAGGACGTACTGGTGAAGCAGATAGCTCACGGCCGAGGACAAGGTCAGGACGAATGCTGTAGCCAGCGACATGCCGAATGCCGCTTCGAGGTTCCTCGATACACCCATGAATGGGCACAGGCCCAGGAACCGGACCAGCACGAAGTTATTAACAAGAACCGTGCCGACTAAGATAAGTATCAGATCAGTCATTTCTCTGCCCGGACGACTTGTTGCTATTGTAGTGTCTGGGTACCCTTGCGTCTCGCTGGATTAGGTGACCCGCATACCTGGCTCGGCGCCGGCATCCACAGACAGCAGGAATATGTCCTCGCCGCCCGGTCCGGCCGCGAGAACCATCCCCTCGGACAGGCCAAAGCGCATTTTTCTCGGGCGCAGGTTCGCGACTGCAATGACGAGCCGGCCTTCGAGTGCTTTTGGCTCGTACGCTGATTTAATACCTGCGAAAACGCTGCGAGTCTCTCCGCCAAGATCGAGCGTGAGTTTGAGAAGCTTGTCGGCACCGTCTACGGGCTCTGCCTTCTCAATGCGTGCTATGCGCATATCGACTTTCGTAAACTCATCGATCGTAATTTCCGGCGACCCGGCAGCGCTGCCGTCATCATCGTCGCCACCAGTGGCCTCGGGCTCTTTTGATTGTTCAACCATTCGCTCAACCTGCTTTGCTTCGATACGCGTCAAAAGGGGCGCATATGTCGAGATCGTGTGATCCAGTAATGGGTCGCCGGCCGCTTGCCAGCCCCACGGACCTTCATTGAAAAGTTTTTGCACCTGCTCGGCCACCGCCGGAATAACCGGCGTGAGATAGATCATCAATGTCCGGAACATATTCAGTCCCTCGGTGCAGACTGCCTGGACGCCTGGCAGCTGACTCTCGTCTTTCGCCATGGTCCAGGGTTTTTTCTGTTCGATGTATCGATTCGCCTTGTCCGCCAGGGCCATGATGTTGCGCATCGCCTTCGAGTACTCGCGCGACTCGAAATGCTTGGCAATTTTTTCAGAGGCTGCCACGAATTCGGCAAATAATTCGGGATCATCGAGACTGCCTGCCAGCCGGCCATCGAAGTACCTGGCGATGAACCCCGCACAACGGCTCGCGATATTGACGAGTTTACCGACGAGGTCGGAATTGACCCGCGCAATAAAATCGTCCAGGTTCATGTCGATGTCATCCATGCCCGGCCCGAGTTTGGCGGCGTAGTAGTATCGAAGATAATTCGGATTCAGATTATCGAGATAGGTCCTGGCTTTGATAAACGTGCCGCGGGACTTGGACATCTTTTTGCCATTGATGGTCAGGAAGCCATGGGCAAATACGCTGGTTGGCTGACGAAACCCCGAACCTTCGAGCACAGCCGGCCAGAAAAGTGTATGAAAGTAGACGATGTCTTTGCCAATGAAGTGATACGCCTCCTTGTCACTCCCGGCCATCCAGTAGTCATCGAAATCAAGATCATCCCGCCGATTGCAAAGCTGCAGAAAGCTCGCGAGATAACCGATGGGCGCGTCAAGCCAGACATAAAAGTACTTGTCGTCAGTATCAGGGATCTTGAATCCGAAATAGGGTGCGTCGCGTGATATATCCCAGTCCCGCAGCCCGGCGTCGAACCATTCTTCGAGTTTGCTGGTGATATTTTGATGGAGCGCCGCCGACTTCATCCATATGCGAAGCCGATCGCCAAACTCACTTAGTCGGAAAAAATAGTGTTCCGACTCCTTCCACAACGGCTTGGTGCCGGACAACACAGACAGCGGATCGATGAGATCGCTCGGCGAATAGGTTGCACCGCATACTTCGCAGGCGTCGCCATACTGATCCTCGCTCTTGCAGCGTGGGCAGGTACCACGGATGAATCGGTCGGGCAGGAACATTTTTTCCGATTCGTCATAGGCCTGCTCGATGGTCTTGGTGTAGATATGGCCGGCTTTGCGCAATCCCTCATATATTCTGAGAACGAGCAGTTCGTTTTCATCGGAGTGCGTCGTATGGAAATTATCGAAGGCGACGTCAAATGCTTTCAGGTCTTCGTGCTGTTCGGCGGAGACCCGTTCGATAAGCTGCTCGGGCGTAATCCCCTCCTGCCTCGCCTTGATCATGATCGGCGTGCCGTGTGCGTCTGCGGCGCAGACATAAATGCAATTATTGCCACGCAACTTCTGGAATCTCGCCCATATGTCCGACTGCACGTATTCGACCAAATGCCCCATATGGAGGGGGCCATTGGCATAAGGAAGTGCGCTGCTGACGAAAATGTTACGTACTGCTGTGCTCATTCTGGGCAGACTTGATCCGAACAGACCTGAAGGCGGCGATTATAAAAGGGAATTGAGTGAGGGAGTGAATCTTTTAGTTCACCGGTCAGGCAGGCTCCAACCAGACACGAATTGACGCACCCACATTTCGCCCGTCAGGACGGGCTCCTACATCGATCTCTCTAGGTTTCGTCCCGGATCGACTGGAACTTCGATTTGTTATTGGCCTGCTGATACGCTTCCCTGCCGGACACAAAGCGTCTCTCGACCAGGTCCATCAGTGCCGAATCCATGGTCTGCATGCCGATCTGGCCGCCGCTTTGCATCGCGGTCTCGAGCTGATCGAGTTTTCCCTGTCGAATCAGGTTTGCGACCGCCGAAGTATTGATAAGAATCTCCAGCGCGGCGATCCGGCCTGGTTTGTGCTTCGTGGGCAGGAGTTGCTGGGATATGACGCCGCGCAGCGAGGTCGATAACATCGTGCGGACGTGACTTTGCTTATTGGCAGGAAATGTATTTACCATCCTGTCAACCGTTGGTGCCGCACCGTTCGTATGCAGCGTTCCCATGACGAGGATGCCCATCTCGGCGGCGGTTATGGCGACGCTGATCGTCTCGAGGTCTCGGAGCTCGCCGACGAGGATGACATCCGGGTCTTCACGCAGAGCCGAGTGAAGCGCAGCTGCAAACGATTCGGTGTGGACGCCGACTTCGCGCTGACTGACCAGGCAACTGTGTCGCCTGTGGACGAACTCGATCGGGTCCTCGATCGTCAGAATATGGCCTTTCATGCGTTTGTTAATTGCGTCGATCATCGCAGCCAGCGTCGTCGATTTTCCGGACCCGGTCTTCCCGGTGACCAGAATCATGCCTGACGTCTGCTTGCACAGGTTGTGAACTGCCTCAGGCATATCGAGCTGTTCCAGCGTGAGCGCCTTTGACGGAATCGCCCGAAACACGGCGCCGATGCCGTTAAGGTGCCGCATGACATTGACCCGGAAGCGGGAAATGTCGGGTATCTCGTAAGCAAAGTCGACGGCATCGTCCCGTTCGAAGTCCTTCTGCGTCGTGCCCGGCATGATTTCGTACATGCAGTTTTTTACATGATCCATCGTGAGCACTTCGTTACTCAGGGTGCTGAGCGATCCATGGACGCGAACGCGTGGCGGGTCGCCGGAAATGAAATGCAGATCCGAGCTCTGTTTCGCCAGCGCATCGGTGAGATATTTATCGACTTGATTCAATGCCTGTTTCCCGATCACTGCCACTAACGTCGCCATCAAGCACCGGCAAGATGCTGCTGTCGGTTACGTAGAGCTGGAATTTACTCTTGTCATTGGCAAAGCGGAAAGCGTCGTCCGGATCGACTTCCTTGGCCTTGATCGCCTCCAGCAGTGCCATATCCATCACCTGCATGCCAACATCCCGACCGGTCTGCAGCTGCGCCGGAATCTGGTGCGACTGGTCGTTCATAATGAGCTTGGAAATCGCACGATTATTGACAAGAATCTCGAAAATTGCCTTGCGATTGTGGCCGTCCAGAGACTTGACGAGAACCTGCGTTACAACAGCTTTCAGGCTCTGTGACAGGAAGCTCTTGGTCTGCTCGCGAAGTTCACCAGGCAGCGCATCGATGATGCGGTCGATCGTCTTGACAGCACCGGTCGTATGCAAAGTGCCCAAAACCAGGTGGCCCGTTTCTGCGGCCGTCATCGCCATGGAAATCGTATCAGCGTCCCGGAGCTCGCCGACGAGGATGACGTCCGGATCCTCGCGCATGGCGGATCGTACGCCGTCGGCGAAGCTGTGCAGATGCGTACCAAGTTCTCGTTGAATCACCTGGCATTTCTTGCTCGGATGCACAAACTCGATGGGATCTTCGAGGCTGATGATGTTGAGGCTGCGGGTCTGGTTCAGGTGATTGATCATCGCCGCGAGGGTCGTCGACTTGCCCGTCCCGGTTGAACCGGTCACGAGGACCATGCCCTGGTGATAGTCGCAAAAGTCGCGGATGACATCGGGCACGTCAAGGCCCTCGAGCGTCGGCACCTCGTTTGGAATGTAGCGGAAAACGGCACCGACACCCGTGTCCTTGCGAAACAGGTTTACGCGGAATCGCCCGCCATCTTCGCCGACATAGGAAAAATCGAGGTCTTTGCCTGAGCCGAAATGCTCCTTCTGCGAGTCGCTCAGAATTTCCGTGACGTAGCTCTCGAGTTCCGCGTCCGAAAGTTCACGGAACTTGATTGGCATCAGGTCGCCGTTCATCCTGAGCATTGGCGGTACGCCGACGGCCAGGTGCACGTCGGAGCAGCCCTGAGCCAGGCCCAGCTTCAGAAAGGAGTCAATGCGCGGCATAGGAATTCAGCAATTCAGCAATTCAGCACCCAAGCAAAAGAGCCAGAATGTATTATGGCTAATTATGCGTATCCTAGGATGAAACAGGGCCCGGCACCAGTGAGGTGCCGCACATTTCTCATAATTGCATGGCGTTCAGTACGTCGATCAGTTCGTCCATCGACTGGTAGCGCTTGGTCTTGTCGACCGACATAGATTTGGAGATTATGGTGGCGTAGTCATCGGGAACTTCCGGATTCACCTCCTGACAGAGCTTGGCCTTGCCCTGCACGTGCTGGTACATGACCGACATGTGATCGCCCCGGCTGTATGGTGGAATTCCGGTCACCATCTCGTACATCAGGACGCCGACACTGTAGATATCGGCCGTCTCATCGACTTTCTTGCCGAGGATCTGCTCCGGTGCCATGTATTTCGGCGAGCCGATGACGTAGCCGGTTTTCGTCAATTGCGTGTCGCCGCTGCTGGCGGCCGCCGCAACACCGAAGTCCACGATCTTGAGCAGGCCGGCATCGTTCACGAGGATGTTCGCCGGCTTGAGGTCGCGATGGATGACTCCGGCCTGATGGGCGACGGACATGCCGGTCGCTATATCAAAGGAGAATCCGCGAGCCTTCTTGAAGTCCATCGGTTTGCTATCGGGAATCTCCCCGCTCAGGGTATGGGACGGGAAGTATTCCATCGAGATCGCATAGGCGCCCTGCAAATGCAGGAAGTCGTAGATTCGAATGACGTTCTTGTGCGTAATCATTCGGGAATAACGCAGTTCGTGCACGAAACGCTTCATCATTTCTTCATCGGATGATACGTTCGGGTTCAGGAATTTCAGAATCAGCTGCTCCTCGACGACCTGGTCCTGCATCAGCAGTACGGTGCCGAACGCGCCCTTGCCGATCTTCTCGATATACTTGTAGCGGCCGTCGATGACTGTGCCGATTTCCAGTTTCGAGACATCCAGTACCTTGCCAACCTGCGCTTCCTCTGCCTCGGCGGTAACGAGCTTCTGGATATCTGCGTCGTCGATGAGCAGGGTCTTGGTGTGCTCCTTCATTTTTTCCGCACGAACATTTTCTTCCAGTACGGTCGACGAGAACTTGGCATCGATTTCCTTTATTGCCTGGTCCGCGTTGTTGATAATCGTCGGGTCATCGGACTGTTTGATCTGTTGCAACACGCTGCGAACGGTGTCTGCCCGCTTCGCATCAGCGAGGTGCGATATCGCTTTGATCGCTTCGATCTGAATCTCGCGTTCGGGGCGCTTGAGTAGTGGCACGATCTTGGAGATTTCCTGCGGACCGCCCAGCTTGGCGAGTGCCCGTACAACGACCGTGTCGGTCTTAACGTTCTGCCCCAGCATGCTGACCAGTTTTGGTACTGCTTTCTTGCTACCAATTTGTGCAAGGGCATCGACAGCACGTTCTCTGACCCACCAGTCCTCGTCATCTGTTGCTTGTATAAGATGGTCGACCGCAGCCTCGTCCTTGGTGGCATTGAGGATCTCGATCGCGGTACGACGGATGTCTTCGTCTTCATCCTTGATCAGCTGGAGCACTGAATTCATGACTTTCGGACCGCCGATTTCCCCCAGCGCATCGCCGGCCCTCGCGCGCACCCACCAGTCGTCGTCCTTGATCGCCTCCAGCAGGTCCTTGACCGAATCGGGATTGCCGATTTCATTGAGCACCTCAACGGCCGATCGTCGCGTGTATTCAGACTCGTCCTTCAGCGCGGGTACCAGGAACTTGATTGTGTCCGGGTGGTTGATCTTTACGATGACATCGACCGCCTTGTTCTGAACTTCGAGATCCGGATCCCGCAGCAACCTGGTGACCTTCTCGATGTTGATATCGCCGTCGCGGTTTGCGAGCGCCCCAAGCGCGGCGCTTCGAACCATCTTGTTCGTGTCGCCAAGCGGCATTTCCAGCGCCCGGTTGATGTCCCGATGCTTGAATTTTGACAACAGGTTGATCAGGTGAACCTTGACGAGCGGGTCTTTGCCACCCATGCGGGCAATAAGGTCCGGCACCATGTCCTCGGACACGATTTCTTCGATAATGCCGAAAAGCGCCGACTTCTCCTTGGGCCCCATCTGGTAGGCGCGCTGCAACACGTCATGAACGTTCAAAGAATCCTTGTGAACCTTGAGAATCTCGATGAGGGCGGGCTTCGAGACTTCGGGATCCTCAAAGAAATTGAGCAGCTCGTTCGCGTTGTAGTTGTTGCTGCTCGACAGCGCCCACGCCGTGCCGGATATGACGCGTTCGCCGCCGTCTGCCAGACCCTCTTTGTAGAGCTTGAGGGTCTTGTCGGAGACCTGGCTGGCCAGAATGTCGACGTACAGCATCGTGTGGTTACGATCACTTATCGCCAGCGCTTCGATGGCTTTGGGAATGACTTTGGGGCCGAGCTTCTTGAGGCGCTCGGTCAGCTTTTGCGCGGTGCGAGAGTTCGTGTCCGACTCGCAGGCCAGTTGGCTGATCAGCTGATCAGCGCGAATGCCAGAGAGGAGACTCATGACACGATATCCGCCGGACGCGCCATACGAGGCACGATACAGAGGGTCATCTGCGTGTCAGACGGACGCAAATTGAGGCCATGAAAGGCCCGCATTTCTGCATTCGAACTCTGTTGTGCTGGAAACTGCAATACATTCATTTCCGATTTTGCCCAAGCCCACGCGGACGACGAATCCTCGGCCGCACCTGACCAGACCCGTAGTCGCTCCCATACCGACCCAAGTAAGTCATTATGCCACAGCATCCACGGGGCGAATGTTAGCTCAGGCCAGACCAAATACCGCTACCTGACTATTTTGAACCCTGATGCTCCGTTACAATGTGCGGCCCAGATACCGCGAAAATCGCGGTGTCCGCCACAAATTTTACCTAATCCAATTTTGCGAAGTGTGACATTGTCAACAGATTCTGACCTCAAGGAAACCCTCAATTCGATGCTCGTGCCAGGCATCGACAAGCCACTTGCTGAGGTGGGTCGTGTGCTGCGTGCCGAGATTAGCGATTCGAGCGCGGAAATCGAGCTACAGCTGGGATTCCCGGCGAAGGGAATTCAGGCGCAACTCGAGGACAGCATCCGTGCGCAGATCCCGGTCGACAACCTCAAGCTGGTCGTCGAAAGCAAGATTACGGCTCACGGCGTGCAGCGGAATCTGACGCCGTTGGCCAACGTCAAGAACATCATTGCCATCGCTTCCGGCAAAGGCGGCGTCGGCAAGTCGACCACGGCCGCCAACATCGCGCTGGCGCTGACGGCCGACGGCGCATCGGTAGGTGTCCTCGATGCGGATATCTATGGCCCCAGTCAGCCGCTGATGTTGGGTATTGCCGGCCAGCGCCCGACCAGCATAGACGGCCAGTCGATGGAACCACTCCGGGCACACGGTGTGCAAGTCATGTCGATCGGATTCCTGATCGATGCCGATCAGCCGATGGTCTGGCGGGGGCCGATGGTCACGAGCGCGCTGAATCAGCTCCTGAATCAGACCAAATGGGATGATATCGACTACCTGATCGTCGATATGCCGCCCGGTACAGGCGATATCCAGCTCACACTCTCTCAACAGGTACCCCTCAGCGGTGTCGTTATCGTGACGACGCCGCAGGACATCGCACTGCTCGACGCCCGCAAGGGCTTGCAGATGTTCCGCAAGGTAGCGGTGCCGATTCTCGGCATCGTCGAGAACATGAGCACCCATATCTGCGCGGAATGCGGGCATGAAGATCCAATATTCGGCAGTGGCGGCGGTGAAAAAATGGCGGCCGACTACGATGTGGAGCTGATCGGGCGATTGCCGCTCGATGTCAGGATCAGGGAGCAGGCGGACAGCGGCAAGCCGAGCGTCGTCGCCGAGCCGGACGGGCCGCATGCGCAAGCCTACCGGCAAACGGCGAGGCGGATGGCTGCGTTGCTGGCAATGCAGGACAAGGATTACAGTCATCGCTTCCCGAAGATCGTTGTCGAGGAGAGTTAGCAGGAGTGAGTATCAAGTCCGACCGCTGGATTCGGCGTATGGCTGAAGAGCACGGCATGATCGAGCCGTTCGAGCCCGGGCAGGTCAGGGAAAACAGTGGCGGCCGGATCGTTTCCTACGGTACTTCGAGTTACGGATACGACGTCCGTTGCGCTGACGAATTCAAGATATTCACCAACATCGAATCCGCGTTTGTCGATCCGAAATCCTTCGACGAATCCAGTTTTGTTGATAAGAAAAGTGATGTCTGCATTATCCCGCCGAATTCATTCGCGCTTGCGCGGACGGTTGAATATTTCAAAATTCCGCGAAACGTATTGACGATCTGTCTTGGAAAATCGACATACGCGCGCTGCGGCATCATCGTCAACGTCACACCCCTCGAACCGGAATGGGAAGGTCACGTGACGCTCGAATTTTCGAACACCACGCCACTGCCGGCGAAAATATATGCACATGAAGGGGTCGCCCAGATGCTGTTTTTCGAGTCGGACGAGGAATGCGAGACGTCTTACAAGGACCGTGGCGGAAAATATCAGGGACAGCTCGGAGTGACGCTCCCCAAGGCTTAGTGGCCCACCAATACGGTCTTGTCGGATCACTGGGAGTCTGACTCGCAGGAGGTGCCCGACGGCCCGTCCAACGAGAAATTCTCAGTCGGTGTTGCTTATGGCGTAGGACTTCAGAGTGGCTGTACCGGTGGTCTTGTCTTCGTTGAAATGCTGCAGGCGCACGGGCAGATACTCGAGCTCGGGCGCAAGCCACATGATCAGACTGCGCGATGAGCCGATACGCTGACGGCGGTACTTGACAGTGTCAAAGCTGCCAGCTTTGGTCACGATGGTTTCAGTACCCAGCTTCTCATAAACGGCTTCCCGCAAAGAGTTGCGTTCGACGGTCAGATACTTGTCGGCCACGTTGCCTGCTATCAGGTCCGCGCGAAATACCAGCTGTTCAAGCAGGCGATCCACATGGTCGGACTGAATATCGAGTTCAACCGTTACCCTCTTATAAAGGCTCTTTGCAACGAGATTGTCCCGGTCGAAAAGAATCCAGGCATTTCTCTTGCTGCCGCTGTCGTTGAACAAATAGTGATATTCGACTGCCCGGTATTTGCCGTCGATTTCCTCGAACTGTGTATATTCGATGATCGGGTCATGTTTGAACAGCCCGGCAAGTCCACGCGCTTTCGCAGTCGCGCGGTATTCGATACGGCCAGATGAATCCGCCGGCGATAGTGTCGTTTGATTGGTGGCGCTAAATCCGCTGCCCTTGGCATCATAGACCGCCGTATAAGGGGTGAGTGCCAGCGCGGGCGCAGACAAAAAGGCAAAAAGCAGTGTGGTACTCAGATGTCGCATGACAGATTTCTGCATTCCGTGTGAGGGCGTTTCAATGCTCCCCGGCGTATTGCACGGGTTCATCGAGCCTCGCACCGTCAAGCCATGATTTTCCATCCTTGAATTCCAGACGGCCAGAGGCAAACAAGGCCGCAGCCTGTGGGTATATCTTATGCTCGACCGCCTGAACGCGAGCTGAAAGGCGGCTTGCCGTGTCTTCGGCGAGAACCGGTACGCGACCCTGCAGGATCCTCGGGCCGGCATCCAGTTCTTCGGTCACGAAATGAACAGTGCTGCCATGCATTGTTTCCCCGGCGTCGATAACACGCTGGTGCGTATTCAGGCCGGGAAACTTCGGCAACAGTGCGGGATGAATATTGAGAATCTTCCCTTCGAAGCGTCTCACGAATTTTCCTGTCAAAATACGCATGAAGCCGGCCAGGATCAGAAGCCCGGGTTCATATTTCGCCAGGGTATCAGCGAGGGCCTCATCAAACGCTGCCCGGTCCGGGTAGTCCTCATTCCGTACGCACTCGGTGGCGATGCCGGCGTCGCGTGCGCGTACGAGACCGTATGCGTCCGGCCGGTTACTGACGACAACGGCGATGTTGAGATCAAGCGATCCATCCCCGGCGGCATCGATAAACGCCTGCAGATTGGTGCCGCTGCCGGAAATAAGAATTGCCGCTGAAACCTGTCTGGATTTCTCCATCAACGGTATCGCACCTCGCCCGCACCATTTACGATTTCCCCCAGTTGCCAGGCAGTTTCTCCGGACGCTTCGAGAATCTTCACGGCATTCGCTGCGTCCGTATGCGCAACCACGACGGTCATGCCAACCCCGCAATTGAAAGTGCGCCGCATCTCGTCGGTCGCAATCCCGCCCCGCTGGGCCAGCCAGTCGAAGATCGGTCCCTGTTGCCAGCTGTTGATGTCGATCCGTGCATGCATGTCATTGCCAAACGCCCGCGGAAGGTTCTTGGTAATGCCACCGCCGGTGATGTGCGCAATTCCTTTAACCGGAACTTTGTCCATCAGCGCGAGTACGGGCCTGACATAAATTCTTGTGGGCTCGAGCAAGCGCTCCGCCATTGGCACGCCGTCTATGTCACTTTGCTTGTCGATTTCAAGTACGCGGCGAATGAGAGAATAGCCGTTTGAGTGTGGTCCGCTGGATGCAATGCCGATGATGGTATCGCCAGGTTTGACCCTGCTGCCGTCGATCAGGTTCTTTCGATCGACGCCGCCCACACAAAATCCGGCCAGATCGTACTCGCCCTCCGCATACATATCCGGCATTTCGGCGGTCTCACCGCCGATCAGGGCCACGCCGGCCTGTTTACAGCCGGCGGCGATGCCGGTCACGACGTCCAGGGCGATGTCGACATCGAGGCGGCCGCAGGCGAAGTAATCGAGGAAAAACAGGGGTTCAGCACCCTGGACAAGTACGTCATTGACGCACATTGCGACCAGATCGATGCCAATCGTGTCATGGCGTTGCAGTTGGTGTGCCAGCTTGAGTTTGGTGCCAACGCCGTCAGTGCCGGAGACCAGGACGAGCTCCTCATACCGATCCGGTGGAATGGCGAAAAGCCCCCCGAAGCCGCCGAGCCCGGATAGCACCTCTTTGCGGCCTGTCTTCGCGACCAGTGGTTTGATTCGTTCGACGAGCGAATTGCCGGCGTCGATATCGACGCCGGCATCTTTATAAGTGAGGGGATTTGTCGTCATGCGGGGCCGGCAAATTCAACCAGTGGCATTCTCTGCGAGGGCGATATAATAGTGCCTGGCCCCTAGCGGGGAAACTATATTTACAGAATACCCGGTTCCTGGAATCACCCATGAATAAAGTTATGCCAGCTAATAAGGAGTTTGTCCGGCACCCGGGCATCTCAAATTGGTGCTCCTGTTGCTGGCTTTTGGCGGCAGTTCTTGCGTTCACGCCACCGAACGTCTTTGCGTTCGAAGACCCGACACTCTTTACAGTCCAGGTGCCGCTCGATCCTGAGGAGGACAATCCGCGGGCCACCGCTTACAAGAAAGGGTTATGGGAGATAGTTGTACGCGTCACCGGATCGGAGTTGCCGGCAGAAACACCGCTAATGGAAGCGTTGTTTCCGAACCCTGCCCGATATGTACTTCAATTTCGCCAGGGCGCAGACGAGACGCTTTTTATTTCATTCGACGGCGCAGCCATCGAAAACGTGCTGCGCAGTGCCGGGGAAACGGTATGGGGCGTCGACCGGCCGTTGACACTGGTGTGGCTTGCTGTCGACTGGGGTCAGGGCGAGCGGGAGATCGTTGCGGCAAATGATCCGGAACCCGTGGCCGGCGCCTCGCGCTCCATAGACCGTAACCGCTTATTGCGCGAACGCATTCTTGCGACCGCCTCGAGGCGCGGCATTCCTGTCGTATTTCCGCTGCTGGATACAGAAGACCTGCAGAGTGTCAGCTTTACTGACATATGGGGCGGCTTTGACGAGCAACTGCTGCAAGCCTCCCGTCGCTATCAGGCGAATTCGATTCTTGTTGGACGGGTCCGCGCAGGCGCCGTGCAAAGGAATCGATGGACATACTATTTCGGTGGCGTTCGACAGGAATGGAGCGGTGAACCCGAGGATGCTGTGAATCTTCTGGCAGATACCCTGGCCGCCGAATTTGCGTTTGCCGGCAATGCACCTTTGCGAACGGTCACGCTCAACATTGCCGGCATCGACTCGGTCAGGGCATACGGCACCGTGCAACAATTCCTGGAGAATTTGAGCGTGATCGAAGACTTCGGAGTG
Organism: Pseudomonadota bacterium; assembly: GCA_027295475.1. Next base: position 19,934 of record JAPUKV010000193.1, on the reverse strand, counting down.
CACACGGTGAAGGGTGACGAGATTCGCTATGAGGTCCGGCTGCGCGGCGGCTCGGCCCACCTGGGCAGGGCGCTGGAGAGCAGTAACATACTGATACCCATACAAAAATTTGACGAGATCCCGCCGCTCGACCCATTTCCGGAATTCGATTCCCTCGACTTCATGTACCGCGCGCCTGGTCGGAACTTCTGATCAAGCATGTCCCGTCATGTCTCTCAGTCCGGAGCGGCGTCGTTCAAAACGATCTCTCGCCCGCAATCGCGGACTCTCGTGCTACGTTCGGGCTAGTGGTCCAACAAGGTCATATTGATGGGCCACCAGCTGTATGTCGTTAAGCTGGCTGCCAAACGCGATTTCCCTGCTGCGCATCGGACTCGTGCCGCCGATTCTCTGGCTGATGCTGAACGGCCGCCATGACATCGCCCTGATCCTGTTTATCGTTGCCGGTTTTTCGGATGGCGTGGATGGCTATCTTGCGAAGCGCTTCAATTGGCACACTCGCGCCGGCGCGTTACTCGATCCCACTGCAGACAAGCTGCTCATTGCAGGCACATTCGTGACCCTGGGCGTTACCGGCCACCTTCCGATGTGGCTTCCCGCCATCGTCGTATTGCGTGATGTTGTTATCTTTGGTGGCGCCATGGCCTATAATTTTCTTGTGCGGCCGGTTACGGGAGATCCGACCCGCATCAGTAAACTCAACACTGCGTTCGAGCTAAGCCTCGTTCTTTTCGTCTTGAGCCGTGCGGGGTTCGGCTGGCCGGATCAGATCAGCATTACAATTCTCGGTGCCGCCGTTCTCGTGACAGTCGTCATCAGTGGCATCGATTATGTCCGGGCCTGGACCGGCAGGATCCTCGGTAAGGAATAACAATGGCAAGAAGCGACAATCGAACGAACTGGCTCATCGCGGCTGCGCTGACAGGCTGGCTCCTGTATCTGCTGGCGCCGGTACTCACCCCATTCGTTGCGGCGGGACTCCTTGCCTACATGGGTGATCCGCTGGCGGACCGCCTGCAACGGCTCAGATTTCCACGCACCATTGCCGTTGCCACGGTCTTCTTGCTGACATTTCTGCTTCTCGGACTGCTGATACTACTGGTCGTACCATTGATACAGACGCAGGTATCGGCTCTCCTGCAGGCATTGCCCGGCATCATTGCTCAGGCGGAAGGAACCTGGCTGCCGTGGGCACGTGATTTCCTTGGCATTGATCCTGGCAGCGATATAGGTTTTGCCGCTTTCCTGTCTCGTTACAGCGAGATGGCCGGCAGCTGGGGAGCAAAAGTACTCCTGAGCCTGGGCAAGGGTGGCGGTGCACTCGTTGCGGCGTTATTAAGCCTTTTCCTGATTCCAATTCTTACGTTCTATCTGCTGCGGGACTGGGACTTGATCATGAAGCGACTGGGCGCGCTGGTCCCGAGCGCACAGCGTGAAACCGTTTTCAAGCTTGCGCGCGATACCGATGATGCGCTGGGCGCATTTCTACGCGGGCAGATACTGGTCATGTTCGCGTTGAGCATTATCTACTCCACCGGACTGACACTTGTCGGCCTGGAGTTTGCGATCGCGATCGGCGTGGTCGCCGGACTGGTCAGCTTTGTCCCGTATCTGGGTTTCGTCTTCGGCATAGGTCTCGCCGGACTGACCGTCGCGATGGAGCCGAATCCGCTGTGGATGCTGGCCGGTGTGGTCGCCACGTTTACGATTGCGCAAATGATCGAAGGCTCTTTTCTGACGCCAAAACTTGTCGGCGACCGGATCGGTCTGCATCCTGTGATCGTGATTTTTTCGATTGTGGCCGGTGGGCAGTTGTTTGGCTTCTTCGGTGTCCTGCTTGCACTCCCCGCGGCGGCAATCCTTTCGGTGCTGGTCAGGTTCGCCTACAACCGGTATCTGGCGGAACATCCAGAGACGGCTGTTGAAGAAAACCCAGGAGAGCCCACACCTTGAGCCAGCTGGCATTGCCACTGCAACTTCAGGATCACGCCGTATTTGAAAGTTTCTGGTCTGCGGGCAACGACGCGCTTGTTGCTTATCTGATCGAACTTAGCGGTACTGGCAACAGCCCCGGTTGCTGGATCTGGGGTGCACCTGCAACCGGAAAAACACATCTTCTGCAAGCGGTTTGCGATCGTACCGGCGATCGATCTGCCTATCTTCCGCTCGCTCGGTTCGTGGCAGCCGGGCCTGAAGTGCTTGACGGCCTGGAGACCCGGCAGTTCATCTGCCTGGACGATATCGATACGGTCGCCGGCGAGCCGGAATGGGAACGTGCGCTGTTCGAGTTGTGTAATCAGGCCCTGGATTCAGGCGGCATTCTGATTATTTCAGCCAGCGCGTCACCTCGTGAGTGTGGTTTCGAACTAAAGGACCTTGCAAGCCGATTCATGAGACTGCCGCCATTTCATGTTAAGCCACTTGCCGACGCCGATCGGGTCAGGGCACTGCAGCTTCGCGCGAGTATGAGGGGGCTCGATCTGCCTGTTGAGACAGCCAACTATCTGTTGACCCGGCGTAAACGGGACATGGCAAGCCTGTATGCGCTCCTGGACAGGCTCGATCTGGAATCACTCAAAGCGCAGCGACGCCTGACGATTCCGTTCGTCAAGACTGTGCTGGTGGTCTGATAAGCCGGACTGCGATTTTGGCGACGCGTTCACCGAGTGCACGAGCAAGCTGTTTTTCTTCTTTGCTCAGAGGGTCCGGGGTTTTGTTCCAGCTTACGTGGCTCGCACCGTAGGGTGTGCCGCCGGTTCTTGTCTCCGTCAGCAGAATTTCGGTGTAGGGTAGCCCGACGATGAGCATGCCGTGGTGCAGAAGCGGAATTGCCATGGTCAGCAAAGTTGATTCCTGTCCGCCATGCAATGTCGATGTCGATGTAAAAATACCGGCGGGTTTACCCGCCAGCGTACCACCCAGCCACTCGCTTCCGGTACCGTCGAGAAAATACTTCAGTGGCGCCGCCATGTTGCCGAATCTTGTCGGGCTGCCCATCACGAGACCGGCACATTCTTTCAGGTCCAGTTGGCTTGCATAAGGCGGGCCGTCCTCCGGGACGGGATCCTCAACCGCTTCGCTGACCGCTGAGACGGCCGGCACTGTCCGCAAACGTGCGGCCGTGTTTTTCACCGAATCCACGCCATGGCAGACTTCGCGCGCGAGTGCTTCGGTAGCGCCGTAGCGCGAGTAGTAGAGGACGAGAACTTCCTGCGTTTTCTCGCGGCTCATTCTTGCAAGAGCTCCAGCACGTTCTCCGGCGGGCGGCCGATCACAGCGAGATCGCGATCATCGTCGACCACGATGGGGCGTTGCAGCACTTTCGGGTGTTCCCTGAGCCACTCGGCCAACGCAGCATTATCCTCGAGCGACGGCAGATCATGGGCCGCCGTGAAATCGGCCTCGGATTTGCGCAGCAGGCCGGCGACCGTGAGCCCCAGCAGCGCCGCCAAATACTCGGTCCTAGCCGCATCGGGCGGATCGTTCAGGTACTCGATTATATTTGGCTCGATCCCGTTGTCCTGAATTATCTCCAGTGTTTTCCGTGACTTAGAACAGCGTGGGTTGTGATAAATAGTGAGACTCATGATTATTTCCCGTACCCTCAGTGCTAGCAACGCCGGGCCACTCTATCAGGCAGCGAATCGGCCGTCAGTCCCCCCACGATTGCTTGACTGTAAGCATTGCTGCTTGTTAGCGTTCCCGGGTGCGCACAGTAAATTCGACTAATAAAGCCGGCAGGACAGCCGGCAGGCTTGGGCGCGGCATCGTTGTTGCGCTCTGTATGCTGCTTTTCGCCTGTAGCGCCGGCCCGCCGGTTCAGGAAATGAGCGATGCACGGCAAGCTATCGCGGCCGCCAGAGAAGCGGGTGCGGAAGACCTTGCTGGCAAGGATTTCCGCGCGGCCGAAGCGTTTCTCGATAGCGCACAAAGGAGCCTGTCAGAACGCGCCTACGGTTCCGCACGTCGCGACGCGACGCTTGCCAAGGAAAAAGCGCGCAGAGCACTTGAAGTTTCCGAAGGTAGCAGCGACAAAGATTAGTCTGTCGAAGTTCACATGGGTGATCCGGACTCTCTTTCCTGCCGCCGTTTTCTAATTACCGGGCGAGTCCAGGGCGTTTTCTTTCGCGCCAGCACGCGCGATGTTGCGGTTCAGCTTTCGCTCACGGGTTATGCGAGAAATCTGGCAGACGGCACCGTGGAAGTACTTGCTTGTGGCCGCGTGGATGCCATCGATAAACTTGCAGCCTGGTTGCAAGACGGGCCCAGGATGGCGTCTGTTACCGGCGTCGATGCCGAGCCAGCGACATATCGCGAAGGCGAATGTTTTTCCATTCGCTAGTGATTAAACCCGGAACCATTTTTCCCTGAGTTTATCGAGCACCTTGTTCGGATACGTCCGCCTGCCGAGGCTGCCGTTGTAGCGACCGAGCGCACGTTGCAGGTCGCCATTTTCCATATCCAGATAGTACTTCAGGATCGTGCAGCCGAAGCGGAGATTGGTAGCGATGTGAATAAGGTTGTCATTCGGTCTGCCGATTTCATCAAGCCAGAAAGGCATGATTTGCATCAGCCCGCGAGCTCCGGCGACCGAAATGGCGTAGCGATCGAAGTTGCTTTCGACATCGATGACAGCGAGGACCAGTTCGGGCGCGACCTCGGCGCGCGTCGCCTCATGATGCACGCGCTTCAGAATTGCGATTCGTTCTTCGGGATCCTCTACCTGTCTCGCAAGCCTGCCGGACATATCGTGCAACCAGACCTGGGCATCGAAGCGGTCGGGAAAACTATCGGCCTCGTTGGCCGCAGCGCGGAGTAACTCGCGTAGTTGCGGGTCGGGTTGCTCCTGTGCCGTGACCAGGCTCGTCATGACAGCGAGAAGCCAAATCGAGATTATCTGGGCAATTCGCATATTTGTGCCGATCGTGCGTCGATATCTTAGCTTATCGACGAATCTCGCAACAATTTGAGAGCAGCATCACGTTTCAACATTCGTGGCTCGCTGTCCCGTCTGTGCCGATACTCGAGTTCGTTTGACTCAAGACCCCGCTCGCTGATGACGACGCGGTGCGGGATTCCGATCAATTCGGCATCCGCGAACTTGACGCCAGGCCTGGCATCCCTGTCGTCGAACAGGACTTCCAGCCCCATGTCCTGCATTGCGGAATACAATTGCTCCGCCGCTTCGCGAAGAGGCTCAGAGCGCTGCATATTGATCGGTATCAGAACGACGTCAAACGGGGCAAGCTGTTCGGGCCAGATGATGCCCTTGTCGTCATGGTTCTGCTCGATCGCGGCAGCGACGATTCGTGTTACGCCAATGCCGTAGCAGCCCATTACCATCGGCGTCTCGGCGCCGCTGCTGTCCTGCACCGTTGCGCCCAGTGCCTTGCTGTACTTGGTGCCCAGCTGAAAAATATGACCAACCTCGATTCCGCGGGCAATGCTCAATATGCCTTTGCCGCCCGGGGTGAGATCGCCGTCAACGACGTTTCGAATGTCAACAGTCTCCGGCAGATCGACATCACGGCCGAAATTCACACCGGTGTAATGCATATCGGTTTCGTTGGCACCGCAGACAAAGTCCGACATCTGCCGGCTTGCGTGGTCGAAATAGATCGGAATATCGAGACCGATGGGTCCGGCAAAGCCGGTGTCGCAACCGGTCGCTTTACGAATTGTGCCGGCGTCCGCCATTTGCGTCGGTGATGTGACCCCGGTGATACGCTGGGCCTTGACGGCATTCAATTCGTGATCGCCTCGCAATGCCAGCGCGACGGGCCCGTCGTCGCCATCGACAATGAGGACTTTCAAGGTCTGCTCGCGGGTCACTTTCAGAAATTCGGCCAATGCCTCAATGGTTTTGATTTGCGGAGTTTCGACTTTCTGCAGTTCCTGCGTCGCTGCGGGCGCTTTTTCATCAGCAGGAAAAATCGCCGCGGTTTCGACGTTCGATGCGTAACCGTCTTCGTCGCAGTACGCGATTGCATCTTCACCGGAACTGGCAAGCACGTGGAATTCCTGAGAACGGCTGCCGCCGATCTCACCGCTGTCGGCATCGACGATTCGGAATTTCAAACCCAGGCCTTCGAAGATCGCCGAATAGGCCGCGTGCATTTTCTGATACGATTTTTCGAGTGACGCTTGGTCGATATCGAATGAATAGGCGTCCTTCATGATGAATTCGCGCGCGCGCATCACACCGAAACGCGGCCGAATCTCATCACGGAACTTGGTCTGGATTTGATAAAAGTTGACGGGAAGCTGCTTGTAACTTTTGAGCTCACGACGGGCGAGGTCGGTGATGACTTCCTCGTGTGTCGGGCCGAAGCAATACTCCCGGTCATGCCGGTCCCGTATGCGCAGGAGTAACGCGCCGTATTCGTCCCAGCGCCCCGACTTCTGCCATAATTCGGCAGGCTGCACGGCTGGCATGACCATTTCGAGCGCGCCGGCCTTGTTCATTTCCCGGCGGACGACTTCTTCGACTTTTCTCATGACCCGGAGACCGAGCGGCATCCAGGTAAACAGTCCGGATGCCAGGCGCCGGATGAGGCCAGCCCGCAGCATGAGCTGGTGACTGATAATTTCAGCTTCCGCTGGAATCTCTTTTAGGGTAGTAAGTCCAAATTCTGTGAAACGCATGTATATTCTGATTTAAGTGGCTGGGGCGCGCACATTCTAGCCGAATACATTTTGAGACAATAGGGGACTGGTGTTGGAAGGTCGACGAACTCCGTTCATTGCCAGAGAAGGCATTCTCTTTCTGCTGGCGACGGCGATACTCACTTTTGTGGTTTGGCATTTCCAGGGCGCTGTATTTGCGGCGTTACCGGCCGCGCTGCTCATCTACCTGTTTCTCATCTTTCGCGATCCCAGGCGGCAGATTCCGGCAGTACCCCTGGGCGTTGTGAGCCCGGCCGACGGCGTGATAGTCGATGTCGCTGTGACGGACAAAGGTATTGTGGACGGTGAATCGCACAGGATCATCATTCGTGTCAACAGCCTGGGAACCTATACAGCGCGCTGTCCGATCGAAGGCAAGATAATGGACCTGCATGGCGAGCCGCTGGAAAGGATTGTTACCAGCGATAAAAACGGTCTTTGGGTGCGCAGCGACGAGGGCGATGACGTTGTGCTGCAATTTCGCGGTTATCGCTTCGGTCTTGCGCCACTCGCGTTCCTGCGCTATGGGGAACGTGTGGGCCAGGGTCAGCGCTGTGCTTACCTCAGGCTAACCCGGTACGCAGAAGTGCAGTTACCCATTGCAAGCCGTGTGCTGGTAAAAGTCGGTCAGCGGGTAAAGGCCGGCGCAGACGTACTGGCAAAACTCCCGCATCCATGAGATCAATGTGCGTCTCATTTGTTAAAGCGGCGAGCGGCATGGCACTATAAGCAGCCGCGCCCCTCATTTGTCACAATGGGTCCTATGACGCCGGTCAGGAAAAAATTCAGGCGACGAGGCATCTTCTTGTTGCCCAATCTCTTAACGACAGCAGCGCTGTTTGCCGGCTTCTATTCGATCGTTGCGGCGGTCGATGGGAACTTTGTCAAAGCCGGTGCTGCGATTTTCGTTGCGATGGTTCTCGACGGCTTGGATGGACGCGTGGCGCGCCTGACCAATACGTCGACGCAGTTCGGCAGGGAATATGACAGTCTTTCCGACATGATTTCATTCGGACTGGCACCAGCCGTCGTCGTATATCAGTGGGGCGTCGCGCGCTTGACGGAATGGAATGTGGCCTGGGGCCGGGTAGGGTGGCTGGTCGCGTTCCTCTTTGTGGTCGCGGCAGCGCTTCGGCTTGCAAGATTCAATACGGCAGGCAGCGGGTACCGGCAAGCGGTTCTTTGTCGGCCTGCCGAGTCCCTCGGCTGCCGGACTGGTTGCGGCATCTGTTTGGCTTAGCAGTGAGCTGGAACTGGCAGGACTTGGCGGCCTTGCGTTGGCATTTGCCGTCACCGCGGCGGCGGCGGTGCTCATGGTGTCCCCGTTGCCGTTACAACAGTTGCCAAGAGATCAACTTCGGAGGCCGCATACCGTTCACGTATTTGATAGGTATCGTATTGATTTTTATACTAATTGCCCTCGATCCACCGGTCGTCTTCCTGATCCTGTTCAGGGCGTACGCGGCGTCGGGCCCAATCTATTGCTTATGGCGCAGGCGGGCGCTACGGCCGGCAGGCGGAACGGATAATGCCGGCTGAGCGCGATAGGCTGGAATACCTGGGGGCGCTCGGTATCGACGTCTGGGTACCGCGTGAGCAAGCCGGCGCATCGGACCCGGACGTTCTCACGGTCACGGTGACCGCCGACGACCCGGCGCCGGACTGGACCGAGCTTCAGGCAAGCGTTGCCGGCTGTATCCGCTGCCCATTGCATCAGTCTCGTATGCAGACAGTCTTCGGCGTGGGAAATCGGCATGCGGACTGGATGATCATCGGCGAAGCGCCAGGGGCAGAGGAGGATCGCCGTGGGGAACCGTTCGTCGGCAGGGCCGGAAAACTGCTGGATGAAATGCTGCGGGCGGTCGGACTCGATCGCGGTACCGTGTTTATTACCAACATCCTGAAATGCAGGCCGCCGGGCAACCGTGACCCGGCCGCCGACGAGGCGGCGGCCTGTCGGGACCATCTGGAGCGTCAGATCGAGATGATCAAGCCCCGGCTGGTCCTGGCCGTTGGCCGCATTGCGGCGCAGCAGTTATTGCACACGGATTCGCCACTGGGCCGCTTGCGGGGCCGGGCCCACTCGCTGAATAACGGACAAGTGCCGCTTGTCGTGACCTATCATCCTGCTTACCTGTTGCGTAGCCCTGCCCAGAAAAGAAAGGTTTGGGAAGACTTGTGCCTTGCGAGGCAGATAGTGCAAGAATTACCGACATGATCAGCCCTGCACCCCAGCTCCCGGCTCGGATCCGTACCATGGTCCATGACGATCTGCCGCTCGTCTCCGATATCGAACGCCGCAGTTATGAGTTTCCCTGGAGTCACGGTGTCTTCCGTGATTGTCTCCTGGCCGGATACAACTGCATTGTGCTCGTACGCGGGCAAGAGATTGCCGGCTACGGCGTCTTGTCCGTCGCGGCGGGGGAAGCTCATATCCTCAATCTCTGCGTCGATCCAATATACCGCGAGCTCGGTTATGGCGAGCGGCTACTGACCGAAGTCCTGGGACGGGCCAGATCAGCCAAGGTCAAAGAAGTGTTTCTGGAGGTACGGCCATCAAATGCGAGCGCCCTGTCCCTGTATCGCAAACAGGGTTTTCGGCAGATCGCCAAGCGACCGGCCTACTATCAGGCGATCGAAGGCAGGGAAGATGCTGCCGTTTTTGCCAAAACGCTGAAATCTGAAAATTAAACAAGACGGGGTCTGTCCCGGGGTCTGTCCCCGTTTTCCTGCTAGACTGCGCCGCCATTCGATCAGTTTGCGCATCAGCGCACACTAAAGCCAATGTCCGATATCCAACAACAAGTCAGCCGGCGGCGAACCTTTGCGATTATCTCGCATCCCGACGCCGGCAAGACGACGCTGACTGAAAAGCTTCTGCTGTTCGGCGGCGCGATCAAGCTCGCCGGGACGGTCAAGGGTCGTAAGGCCAGCCGCTATGCCACGTCCGACTGGATGGCGCTGGAGCAGCAGCGGGGTATTTCCGTAACGTCTTCGGTCATGCAGTTCCCGTATCGTGACTGCATTGTCAATTTGCTGGATACGCCAGGCCACGAAGATTTCTCCGAAGATACTTATCGGACTTTGACAGCGGTCGATTCGGCGCTGATGGTTATTGATTGCACCAAGGGTGTGGAGCAGCGAACGATCAAGTTGATGGATGTCTGCCGTCTGCGTGACACGCCGATCATGACGTTCATCAACAAGCTCGACCGGGATGGACGGGAACCGATCGAGCTGCTGGACGAGATCGAATCAGTATTAAAAATCGATTGTTCGCCGGTAACCTGGCCGATCGGCATGGGACGCTCTTTGCAGGGCGTTTATCATCTGCTGCAGGACAAAATTTACCTTTACACCGGTGCCGGCCGGGGCCGGGCGTCGGATATCGAAGTCATCGATGGCCTGGAATCAACGAAGGCCGAAGAAATTCTCGGCAATGATGCAGCAAGTTTTCGGGAGGAAATCGAACTCGTCAAGGGCGGCTGCCCGCAACTCAGCATCGACGATTATCTGGCGGCGAAACAGACGCCTGTATTCTTTGGTTCGGCGATCTCGAATTTCGGCGTCAAAGAATTGCTTGACGAGTTTATTGATATCGCGCCACCTCCGGGTCCCCGCGAAAGTGACGTGCGCACGATTCAATCGAATGAAAACGAGCTGACAGGTTTTGTATTCAAGATTCAGGCGAACATGGATCCGGCGCACCGCGACCGCATAGCCTTCATGCGAATTTGTTCCGGAAAATATCAAAAAGGCATGCGGCTCATGCATGTTCGATCCGGCAAGGAAATGAAGATTGCCGACGCGATCACATTCATGGCTGCAGACCGGCAGCATACGGAGACGGCCTACGCGGGCGATATCATTGGGCTGCATAATTACGGAACGATCAATATCGGCGACAGTTTCTCACAAGGGGAGGTAATTCGATTCTCCGGCATTCCGAATTTCGCACCGGAAATCTTTAAACGCGCCGTATTGAAGGATCCATTCAAGCTCAAGGCTCTGAAAAAGGGCCTGGCGCAGTTGTGCGAGGAAGGCGCGACTCAGTTATTCAGGCCGCTGCGAAATAACGATTTGATTCTCGGGGCTCTCGGCCCATTGCAATTCGATGTCGTTGCCCATCGATTGCAGTATGAATACAAAGTCGATTGTCTGTTCGAACCAATCAACGTTGCGACTGCCAGATGGGTTGATGCAGACGATGACAAGATACTCAGCGAGTTCAAAAAAAAGGCGCACGATAACCTTGCGCTGGATCACGGGGAAAGTCTCGTATACATTGCGCCGACCAGGGTGAACCTCAGCCTTACCGAGGAGCGCTGGCCGGATATTCTTTTCCGCGAGACGAGGGAGCACTGACCAGTATCAAAGCGATGATCCGATCGAGCATCTTCAATCGGCAGGTGATGGCGTGGGCGCTCTACGACTGGGGCAACTCGGCGTTCGCGTTGAGTGTTCTGGCAGTCCTGTTTCCACTTTTTCTCGGCAGCTACTGGAGTGTCGGTGAAGAGGGCTCAACAGTCACCGCGCGACTTGCATTGGTGACCATTTGTGCCAGCATCGTCGTCTCCGTGATGGCGCCGGTGCTTGGAGCTATTGCGGACAGCGGCGGTTATCGGAAACGCTTCCTTTTTGCTCTCGCCGTACTTGGTGCGGTAGCAACGGCCGGCCTGAGTCTGATCGACGTGGGCGGCTGGCCCTGGGCGCTTGCTCTTTTCATGCTGGCCTCGATCGGCTACTACAGCGCCAACGTATTTTATGACTCGCTGATCGTCGACGTCAGCAATCCGCGGTATTACAGCCTGGTTTCCTCTCTGGGTTTTTCCCTGGGCTATTTCGGTGGTGCATCTTTGCTTGCGTTGCATGTATGGATGCTGCGCACGCCGGAGGCATTCGGTTTCGCCGACACCGCACAAGTTGTCAAGTTTGCGTTCATATCCGTCGGCATTTGGTGGATTGTCTTTCTCCTGCCGCTCATGTTCATCGTTCGTGAGGGCAAAGCTACCGCCATCGCTGGAGGAGGCACGGTCCGGGCGGCATACGGCGCTTTGATGGACACGTTCAGGGAAATCAGCAAGTATCGAAACGTCCTGCTTTTCCTGATTGCTTACTGGTTGTATATCGATGGTGTGTTCACCGTCATATTCATGGCGGTCAATTTCGGCCAGCGTCTTGGTTTCAGTTCGGCAGATCTCGTGACCGCATTGTTGATTACCAACTTTGTCGGATTTCCTGCGACACTTGCTTACGGCGTACTCGGTCATCGCTTCGGTGAAAAAAATGCGCTTTATCTTGGGCTTGTTGTCTATATCAGCGTTGCCTGCTGGGCCGCGTTTCTCGATGACGTTCGACAGTTCTACGCGATGGCGATTACGATCGGGATGGTACAAGGTGGCGTACAGGGCATGAGCCGCGCACTTTATGCATCGCTGATTCCGCCGGAACGGTCCGGTGAGTTTTTCGGCTTTTACAACATGCTCACGAAGTTCGCGCACATACTGGGCCCGTTCCTGGTATTTATGGTTGCAATGTTCAGCGACGAACCGAAATATATTCTGGCCGCTCTAATACCGTTGTTCATCGCAGGCATGGTGGCGCTGACGCGCGTAAAACAAGATGGAGAGCGCGCGAGCAAACCTGGGATAACCCAGGACGAAGATACATGATGATTCGGCCCAGGATTCCTTTCGGGCAAGCACCTGGAGCCCATCAAATCCGAGGACTAAAATACTGATAATATTGTCAGTACATAAGCTTTTGGGCGCCCATGTAATGTCGGCGCAACAGACACTAAGGAGAATCCAATGCCGAGCGATCCCACAGAACAAGCACCCGCAACCAGGAAGCTACGTTACTGCAGCGAGCATAAGAGCCCCTGCGAGGAATGTCCCACCTGTAAGACATACAGCTATTGCCCGGAGTGCCGGAAGTGTTACGAACCCGAGTGTCCTGACAGCTGAGCACCGTCAATGCGAGGCATACCTGGAATAGTGGTACCGGGAAGTAAATGTACTGGAAATATTCAGTGCATCGTGGAAAAGGCCTGCGGCCGACGCTATACAAGCACTTCAGCTAAGCCCGGGAGTGGTCAATGTGTACCATAGCCGCAGCGAATCCCCTCCAAGCGGGCAAATCTTGTGAGTATATTCGACAAGCTTTTTGGCTCGAAAAGTTCGTCCAGTCCATATCACACCGAGGCACAGTTTGAGACGAACCTGGCCAGACAGGTCTCTATGACTCGTCAAGCTCTCGCGCGGCTCCGGGAGCACGAGGATCGTGAACTTCGCCTGGAATTTTTCTTTTACACCAACAAGTCGGCAAATGCCGAAGCCTTGAATTCGAAACTCGTGGATTTAGGATACGACTCACGGTCTGGCGAATCTGCGAGCGATTCTGCCCTGTTCATAACAACCGGCTGGACAACACCGATCCGCATGGACGAGGCTACGGTGATCGATTGGATCGAAACCATGTGTCGGCTTGGCTTCGCAAATGACGCCGAGTTCGATAGTAATAGGGGGGCGCATGAGTTGGGGAAGCAGCAATAACAGGATTTAGCTCCCCTCACCATGGTCGGCCCAATCTTACTCAATAATCCTAGCGATAAAATACGTGTCCGCCAATCTGGGCGGTTCGGATGCGCTTTCGCCTCCAGGGCAACGGAATATATGTGCTGTGGTAGAACAGTGCGCCGCCGGTCGGATCCGGCGGCGGGTCAACCAACAGCCTGGCAGATAACAGGAGGGCCGCTGTCCAGCTGTCTTGATCTCGTGGTCTGTCGCTCTTCCCGTCACACCACCAGGAGAATTGACAGGGCCCCTCTTCACCGCCTTCATGCACAACCTCGCAAGGTGTGGATGGAAAATGCTTACTCCGCGTGCGATTGAGCACTGTCCATCCCACGGCGATCATGCCGCGACGAATTTCTCCTCTCGCCTCCCAGTAAATCGAAAGTGCGAGACAATTCTGCTCCTCTTTCAGGGTTTGAGCATTGACGTTGCTCACGTACAACGGAGCGACAATACCAATGATGGCTACAGCGATCATGCGTTCGATCAGTGCGAATCCCTGTTGCACGTTCTTCATGTACGAGTCCTCGTAACGGATGCGAACTGCTTATTTGAGAATCAGTGGTTTTCGCCTGGACCTGCTCGGCGGGGGACGTCAGTAGGGGAATTCAGGCAACCGTTATTGTTATTTGTTGCCACAATCTGGCAGAAATCATATCTGATGTCGTTCGTCTGCATCACGCCGATGACATTGAACTGCGTCATTTTTTATGTAAGGTAACGGCGTAGTAAGACGAATGCGAGGCAGTCATTCGCCTGACGAGCGCTTATTGTCCAATCACTCGTGAATGTTTGCTTTCGACGGCGGTCTGCCCCTCGCGTCGGTTTGTTTCTTATACATCGAATGACCGCTCGTGACCGAAGCCGATATATCAAGAGGTGCCAGCGTCCGTCAGTGCGCCGTAAGATTCGGTTTGCTGAATTACGAGTCCGAATCTGACCAGTATGGGGAGATTGAACGCGTAGAATCTACTACTCCACTGTACCAAAGAGAACATTATGTGCTTTCAGATTTCTGGCTTGGACGTTGATCAATTCAAGCACTTATTCGGGAAGGATCCTGAGGCGCTCGCTACATCTGGAGTCGAGCGAATAATCGTCGATAATAAACCGGGATATCCATGCCGTGTCTCACTACAGGACGCTGATATAGGCGAAACCGTTCTTCTTATGAACTATGAACATCAACCTGCCTTGTCCCCGTACCGCTCGAGTCATGCAATTTTCGTTCGAGAATGGGCGGGTCAGGCTAAACCTGGTAGGAATGAGGTACCTGAGATGCTACGGCATCGAATGATTTCAGTGCGGGCATTTGATTCGTCCGGAATGATGGTTGATGCTGATATTGTTGACGGTCGTCAGCTTGAACCCATGCTTGATCGCATGCTTGCAATCGAATCAGTCAGCTACCTTCATTTACACAATGCCAAGCGCGGTTGTTACGCCGCCCGAGTTGAGCAAGCGTAATTACAACGTTCGCTTACAGCCCGGGCCGTAAGCGGACATTATTTTGAGACTTGCGACTTGCTGAATGTGCGGACCTTGCCCGGATCGACCAGATTGGTCGCACTGGTTTCTGCAGGCAGACCTAAGCAGGACCAGGACGAATCCTGGCACGCTAAATCGGCCAGGAAGAAAATATTACCGAGACGATTTCACTCGTAGAATTTGTGCGCACCGATCTGGGCGACCATTTTCTTCGTTCGTGACCAGCGAGGGGAAATGCGGTCGGCATGATAAAACAATGCTCCGGGGACTTTAAGTTCTTCTTGATTGTCGTAGATCGCAACGGCTACCAGTGTAGCCAATTCCCAGGGAACTTCTTTCGGCCTTGGCACAGAGTCCAGTTCTGTCCAGGAAAAAGCGCCGACATAGCGCTTCCGAATCCTGTCCCACCTCGCCTCATGGACGACCGCACAGACGGACCCCGGGAAACGCTTGGATGCGACGCGGTTCATGGTGACTTCAGCGACTGCGTATTGACCTGCCGTCGGTTCACCTCTTGCTTCGAAGTAAATGTTTCGGGCAAGACAGGTAAGATCCGCGTAGCGTTGTTGCTCTAATTCGACCTGAAGATGATCTGTGTAAGCAAAGCGAAACATTAAGCCGAGCATTACGACCGGCAGGCCCAGCAGCGTGAAAAAAGTCAGATCGTTGGCGTGCCAGCTGAGCCAGGAATAGAGCGAATTACGCCTGAAGGGCGGATAACGCCGCAAGACAGCGGGCAACAAATACGCTTTGTATAGCAGAGAATTGACCATACTCAACAACCCATCAGGACACGGGCAGCGGCGTTTAAAGCATACCGCGTTCCGATACTGTTACTGTTGTCACAATTTGACAGAAAACATCGCTGGTGTCGTTCGCCTGCATCACGCCTGTGACATGGAACTGCGTCATGTTTTATGTAAGGTAGCGGCGTTGCAAGGCGAATAATACGGGGCAGCCATTCGTCTGAGGAGCAAGGTTTTTACGTCGGCGGCGAAAAAGTGTTTTTCAACAGTCAGGTCGAAAGCGAGCATCGGCAATGACCGGGCTTTGTCAGATTCGTGATCTATTCCCCGGTGGCCTGCACTTTTTTGTCGCCAACCAGTACTCCATCAATGTCACCTTGACGGAGTAGCAGTTTTGAATCCGGCGACGGCGGCTCGCAGCAAGTCCGTTGCTGCGGGGTTCGGCGGCCCGTAGCGCGCTGACAAGTACTGTACGGTCACTCGGTCTGCGCCGGCGGCGAGTTCTTTTCTGTCCTCGCTTAATCGGCTCGCATAGTCCTGCGGGGTTTCCCCGCAGTTCGGCGTTAAGCCGGCCTTCCGCGTGAATTTCTTGTACAACAAGGCAGCGTGGTCCTTCTGCGGCGGCCGATACCGCATCATCAGGGCGAGACTGATCAGGCCTACGAGGGCAGCAAGCAGAAAGGTCAGCGTCAACATCATCTTCCGCCAGTTGGGCTCGTCCATGCCGAGCCACTCGAGGAACGACTCCTGTTGATCCGGCCCGTAACCGAGAATCCAGTCGTTCCACTTGGCGTTCAAGGCATCCCAGGTCAGTCCCAGGCGATGTATAAGCGCGATCGGCGTGGCAAGCCCCCAGCTTGCGGCAATGCCGGATAACATTGCCCCCGATATACCGGACTCGATACGTTCGGGCGCGACGGCTGCCGTTGGGTCAACCCGGTGCCAGCCGCGATTCGGCAGCCAGATCTCCGTCCACGCGTGCGCATCGGCTTGCCTGACAGTCAGGTGGCCACCCATCGGATTGATTTCACCGCCCTGGTAGCCCAATACGATGCGAGACGGGATACCGGCTGCGCGCATCATCACGGCGAATGCGGAAGCATAGTGTTCGCAAAAACCGCGGCGCGTATCAAACATGAAGCGATCGACAGGATTGCTGCCGAGTGCGGGCGGCCGGAGAGTGTAGAAATATTCTTCTTCGTGAAACCTTTGCAAAACAGCTTTGGCGAAAGATTCGTCGTCTTCGCTGGCGCGCCGCATGCTTTGTGCAAGTTCCACTGTACGCGGGTTGCTCTTGGTTGGCAGTCTCGTGTACCGGGTCCGGGAATACGACGTCATTTTCGGAGTAATTTGATATCGGGTGTACGAAGTGACCTCGTAAGCCATTCTTTGGTCTATCGGCCGCTCCTTCGCAAGCTGATGTTGTGGTCCCATGAAAATCTCGCTCATGGACCACTCGAAAGGTATGTCCAGTGCGAATACCCACTGCTGCCGGGTTGGCTCCATTGTTACCTGATACCGCACAGGTTCACCCGCGACAAGAAGCTCCTCTTTCGCGCTTCGAGCCATGATCGGCTCCCACCCGGACCAGGTCCGGCCATTGAACCGATACAGGACAAGACCTCTCCAGTAACGGTCTATTGGATCAGGTGCGTCGCCTTCGAACTTGGCCCTGAACGCAACTGCGTTCGAGAGTGAGAGCGAGCTGATATCGCCGGGGCTCATGCGGTCACTTAGTCCCGATATGGCACGACTGGTATCGACAGGAATAGCCCAGAACGGTGTTGCGATTCTCGGAAACAGAATCCACATGGCGAGCATCAGCGGAGTTGCATACAGAATCAGACGGCCAGCGGTTTTGAAGCTCTGCCTGCTGCTGGTCTCGCCGCCGTCGTTGGCCAGGGACATCCTTAGCCAGGCCGTCATCGTCAATGCGATTGCGAGAATCAGATAGGGCAGTGACCAGAGATACTGCTCACGGAGCAACGAGGCCATGACGAGAAAAATCGATATGAACAGCAGCACAAATTGATCGCGCCGCTTGCGAGTCTCGAGCAATTTCAATGCAGCCATTATCGCCAACAGCGCGGAGCCCGGGCCGACGCCGCTTACCGACTCGTATGATGCAAGCACGCCGAGGAAACATATGAGGGCCAGTACAACACGGAGCCAGGGGCTCGGCAGGGCACGGCGGTGACGCTCGATGTTCCATCGCCAGCCGGCGCAGGCCAGAAACGCGACTGTTATCCAAACCGGCAGAAAGTGCACATGCGGCACCAGCGAAAACGCCAGTGCCGCCAGGGTCCAGGGCAAACTGGCCAGCAATGATCCGTCCGTACCGGTTCGCTTAAGCATTCATGTGGCCGCCATTGAATACTGCGAGCGCCTCCAGGCAGACGTGGCGATGAGACTCGCCGTGCGCCGGCGGGAACTCGGAGCCCGGTATGCGCACGCCATAGTCACGGTGTGTCCTGTCTGCGTCGATGATCCAACGCGTCATTATCGACAGCCGTTGTTCGAGATCCTCTGCGTCGACCTGATTAAAATCGAACCACTGGCTGCTCGTGTCTGCGCCTGCAAACTGCTTCGAGAATAGTTCGCCGCTGCGTGCGTAGGCTTTCCATGCGACGTGTCGTGGCGAATCGCCGTCATGAAATTTTCTCAATCCTGCAAAATCTTCCTCTCCCCGCTCGTCATGTTGCCGGTGGCCGTGTGCCGACTGCGTCGCTGGAGGCTCCGGCGCTTCGTCTACGGGTCTTGGGTAGACGAGACCCTGCAGGTCCATGTGCAACCAGGCCCAGGAGCGAAATAACTCGAACGGGAAAAGGGTTCTGATGCCGAAGTGCTCGAGAGTGACATGACCGCGTTTTTCGGTCGGTAGTGGCAGTTGAAAAACTCGACTGTCTCCCGGTCCGAGGTCTTGGACCTCGCTTGACACCGTTCCAGCATACAACTGGAGATGGTATCGACTGTTCTTGGAGCGGTTGGTGATCGCGATTCTGAACTTGGCCGGCTGTCCCGCGAATACCGGATCGACACCGGCAAAACGCAACTCGAGGCCGACCAGGTTGCGTTGACACTGGTGCATCGACACCAGCCCAAGTCCTGCCAGCAAGAATGTCAGAACGAACGACAGATTATTGTTGTAGTTCATCGAGCCCATCAGCATTGCGAAGCTCATGAGTGCGAACACGAGACCGACGCCGGTCGGCAGGATATAGATTCGCTTCGAGTGCAGCCGTGTCTGGTGCCGGTCGGCGCCCTGACGTTTGCGTGCCCAGCGCAGGACGCGTTCGCCAACGGCCTTGCGGAGGGATGGTACCCCTGGGAAACTAGGGAATTGCCACGGAATCGAGGACATGTCGGCTTAGTTCGCCCGGACTCCGATAGCTGGAGCCGCTTGCGGGCTTCAGCCTGTGTCCGGCGACGGCAGCAAAAACGGCTTGCACATCATCCGGAAAGACGCCTGAATGGCGCAGGATGAAGGCGTGGGCTTTCGCCGCTGCCACCAAAGCAAGGGCACCGCGCGGCGAGAGACCGGTTTCGATATCCGGTGATTCCCGTGTGAACCGGACCAGTACCTGAACGTAATCGACGAGCGGTCCGCTCATGTGTACTTTTTCGACGGCCTCCTGAAGCTCGGTCACGAGTTCGGGACTCAGCGTCGCTTCTATTTCTTCCATCATCTGCCGCCGGTCTCGACCTGTGATCAGAGCACGTTCACTTTCTTCGTTCGGATAGCCGAGTTCGATACGCATCAGAAATCGATCGAGCTGGGATTCGGGTAACGGAAACGTCCCGATCTGGTCGGAAGGGTTCTGGGTCGCGACGACAAAAAACGGTTCCGGCAGCGCATGCGTCTGCCCGTCCACGGAAACCTGCTGTTCCTCCATCGCCTCGAGCAAGGCACTTTGCGCCTTCGGGGTCGCACGATTGACCTCATCGGCAAGCACCAGCTGAGCGAAAACCGGTCCCGGTTGAAACTTAAACTCGCCAGCGCCTTGCTGGAATATGGACACGCCTACGATGTCTGCGGGCAGAAGGTCACTGGTGAACTGGATTCGCTGATAACTCAGTCCGAGCACCCGGGCGAGCGCCTGCGCAAGCATCGTTTTGCCGAGTCCTGGCAGATCTTCTATCAACAAATGACCCCGCGCCAGCAGGCAGGCGAGGCTCAAGGATATCTTTTCGTCTTTGCCGAGAATGATCGTGCCCAGGGATTTGCGCGCATTGTCGATTGCAATGCGTTGGCTGTCCGCGCCCAGGGGCAATTGTTCCAGCGTACTTCCGCGCTGCATCGGCTACTCCTTAAACGCGATTGATTGGGCTCAGGATCATTAGTCGCCAATAGTCGCTAATAGGCGGCTTCATTGCACATCCCCTGGCCCAGATTGTGATCCAGTGCTCAGAATATGCTCTTTCAGTCTAAATTCTCAAGTTTTTCAAGCTGTTCCTGGAG
>JAPUKV010000192.1 GCA_027295475.1 Pseudomonadota bacterium | reverse complement strand
CCGCCAGGCTCGCTAACATCATGGCCATAATCGGCCAGACTAGCGATGTTTTACGCACACTAAGCCGCCTGTTTCCAATGTTAGCCATCAATACCGCAGCCGATCGTCCGTTCCAAGCCAACAGAGACAAGCAACTGCACCTTAAGTTCGCTTATCATATGCGCTGATTCTGTAAGCAATTCTCAAAAAACGTCCCATGCCGCTGCAAATTTTCGGGCTGAACCATAACACGGCACCTGTCGAAATACGTGAACAGGTCATATTTTCGGGTGATGCCGTTCCCCGGGCTTTGTTACAGCTACTTGACCTGGACGGTATTGACGAGACCGTCTTGCTGTCTACCTGCAACCGTACCGAGTTTTATGTCGTATCGAACGAGGGCGGCACCGAGGTCCTCGAAACCTGGCTGCAAAATGACCAGAATCTGAATGCTGAGGCGCGCAAAGCTCTGTTTGCACTCGAAAAGGACGACGCAATCAGGCACATCTTCCGGGTCGCCTGCGGTCTGGACTCGATGGTGCTCGGTGAACCGCAGATTCTTGGTCAGCTGAAAGACGCGTATAGACAAGCGCAACAAGCCGGTTCGGTCGGCAGTCAGCTAAGCCGCCTTTTCCAGCATGCTTTTTCAGTCGCGA
This sequence comes from Pseudomonadota bacterium, assembly GCA_027295475.1. The sequence continues at coordinate 19,748 of JAPUKV010000192.1, read as the reverse complement.
AGAAAGTCCGCTCCGACACCGATATTGGCAGCAGCCCCGTATCCGTTGCGTACGCGGCCGTGACGCTCGCCAACCAGTTTTTTGCCGGCTTCAGTCAGCACACGGCCCTTTTGATCGGCGCCGGCACGACCATCGAACTCGTCGCTAAACATTTTGCGAGAAAGGGTATCGGCCGCATGTTCGTTGCTAATCGCGACATCAACCGGGCACAGGCTCTCGCTAATCAGTTCGGCGGATTTGCGTTGCCTCTTTCGGAGATTGAAGGGACGCTGCCCGATGCAGACATCCTGATCAGTTCGACTGCGAGTACCGAGCCTGTTATCTCGCTCGAGCAAATGACCAGGGCAGTGCAGGCGCGCAAACACAAACCGGTATTCGCGGTCGATATTGCCGTACCGAGAGACATAGACCCGGATGTCAGCGCGCTCAAAGACGTCTTCCTGTACACGATTGACGATCTCAACAAGGTCATTATCGAAGGACAAAGCAACCGGGAGGCTGCGGCCGTCGATGCCAATCGAATCCTCGATGACGAGATCCGGCGGTATCTCACCATGGAGCGAAGCAAGGAGGTCGCACCGATTATTACCGAACTGCGCGATCATGGAGACGCGATCAGGAAGGAAGTTCTGAAGCAGGCACGGCTTCGATTGAATAAGGGCACGGATAGCGATGAAGTCCTTGAATACGCAACCGCATCCTTGATGAAGAAAATGCTGCACCAACCCAGCGTGCGGTTACGCGAAGCGGGTGAGCTTTCTGACAAGGATATGATCAAGGCTGCGCGCGCGCTCTTCGGTCTTGCAAAAAAGGCCGACTGAGTAATTGGGATACCACAGGAATGAAAGCATCTATCAAAAACAGGCTTGAAACCGTTCGCGATCGACGCGAAGAATTGTCGGGGCTGCTGTCCGATCCCGACATCATCAATGACCAGAACCAGTTTCGTGATTTGGCGCGTGAATACTCGAAGCTGGAGCCCGTCGTTGGCTTATTCCAGAAATACGAATCGCTTGGCGAGGACATCGCCGCCGCCGAGGAGATGGCGAGCGACGCCGACGAAGAAATCCGCAAGATGGGTCAGGAAGAGCTGGCTTCTCTGAACGAATGCCGCGGCGCACTGTTGCTGGATCTGCAGAAGGCACTGATTCCGCCGGACCCGCGCGATGACAGCAACGTTTATCTCGAAATACGGGCGGGTACGGGCGGTGATGAAGCTGCGATTTTTGCGGGCGATCTTTTTCGCATGTACTCGAAATATGCCGAAGCAATGCGTTGGTCGCTGGAGATTGTCAGCGCACGGGAAGGTGAGCATGGTGGCTATAAAGAGATCATCAGCCGTATTTCCGGCAACGGTATTTACGCCCGACTGAAGTTCGAGTCTGGCGCACACCGGGTGCAACGCGTGCCGGCCACCGAGTCACAGGGGCGTATCCATACCTCCGCCTGCACGGTGGCCGTGCTAGCCGAAGCAGACGAAGTCGAGGAAATCGAAATCAACACCGCTGACTTGCGCGTCGACACTTATCGAGCCTCCGGCGCAGGCGGACAGCACGTTAACAAAACCGATTCCGCTGTCCGGTTGACTCACTTGCCGACAGGTATCGTCGTCGAGTGCCAGGACCAGCGATCCCAGCACAAGAATCGCGCGCGCGCGATGTCGCTACTGCAGGCAAAGCTGCTGGATGCGGAGCTAGCGCAACGCGCAAGCGAGCAGGCTGAAACCCGCAGACTGCAGGTGGGTTCCGGCGATCGTTCGGAACGGATCCGCACCTACAACTATCCGCAGGGCCGGGTGACGGACCACCGCATCAACCTGACTCTATATAAACTTGCCGAGGTCCTGGAAGGCGACCTCGACCAGGTCATTCAACCGCTCGTGAGTGAATATCACGCAGATCAGCTCGCGGCGATTAATTGAGTAACAATGAACGACGTCCGGCGCCTGTTGGAATGCATAGGCCACACGCCACTGATTCGTCTGAATCATCTATCTGACGTAACGGGCTGTGAGATCCTCGGCAAAGCCGAGTTCATGAATCCGGGTGGTTCTGTCAAGGACCGGGCAGCACTCGGCATGATTCTCGACGCGAAAAAGACAGGAGCATTGAAGCCGGGCGGTATCATTGTGGAGGGCACCGCGGGCAATACCGGCATCGGACTCGCCATGGTCGGCAGCGCCCTTGGGCATCGCACCATCATCGTCATGCCCGATAACCAGAGCAGCGAGAAAATTACGACGCTGAGAGCTTATGGCGCCGAAGTGAAGCTGATTCCGGCCGTGCCTTACAAGAACCCCGATCATTTTGTGCATACCTCCGGGCGGCTCTCGGAATCTCTCAACGAAACGGAAGCGCATGGCGCCTGGTGGGCCAATCAGTTCGAAAATCTTGCCAACCGTGACTTTCATCTGGAAACGACCGGCCCCGAGATCTGGCAACAGACGGATGGCAAGGTCGACGGCTTCGTCAGTTCGGTCGGTACGGGCGGCACGCTGGCCGGCGTGGCGCGGGCGCTTCGTTCCAGGAATTCTGACGTTCAAATTGCGCTATCAGACCCCTACGGATCCGGCCTGCATAACTTTTTCGCTCACGGTGAGATCAAGATTGAAGGTAACTCCATCACAGAAGGAATAGGCAACAGCCGCGTGACTGCAAATCTTGCTGACACGGCCATCGATATCAGTTGGCAAATTCCCGACGAAGAAGCGATCCCAATTGTGTTTGACCTGATCCGCGAAGAAGGCCTCGTGTTAGGGGGATCCAGCGGCATCAACCTGGCGGGTGCGGTGCGCCTTGCGCAGGAACTCGGCGCCGGGCATACGATCGTGACGATGCTTGCGGATTCAGGCCTGCGCTACCAGGCACGCTTGTTTAATAAAGAGTATCTTGAAAGCAAGGGATTGAGCTTCCCCGACTGGCTGGAATCCCCGGCTTAGCTCAGTTTGCAGATCGCCCGTCAGGACGGGCTCCAACTTGAATAGATCGTAATTTGTAGGAGCCCGTCCTGACGGGCGATCCACGATTATTGCATCTGCTGGCGCAGATGGTTCAGGACATCGGATCGGGTAATCAGTCCCAGAAAATCATCGCCGTCCATCACGGCCGCATAGGGCTGCACGTGCAACATTGCGACGAGATTGTTGATGCTCGTATCCTTGTTGAGCTGAATGAAGGCCGTCTGTATCGCGTCTTTGACCGGCGCTTTCATCAGTTCCGGCTTGCCGAATACGAATTGCATTATTGCGTCTTCGGTTAGTACGCCGAGTAGCTTGCCCTTCTCCATTACCGGTAGTTGTGAGATACCGGCATTGCGCAAACGATTGTGCGCCGTTGTCAAAATATCAGTTGGTCCAACGGTTATCGTTGCGCGCTCACCGTGTGGGCGCCCGATCAGGTCACGCAAATCACCTGACTTCTCACGCTTGATGAAGCCCTGGTCTTCCAGCCAGAAATCGTTATACAACTTGGATAAATATTTGTTGCCGGTATCGCAGGCAAGAGTGACGACGCGTTTTGGCTCTGTCTGCGCATGACAGTACTTGAGGGCCGCCGCAAGCAGCGTGCCGGTCGACGAACCTGCCAACAGACCCTCCTTTCTCAGCAGTTCCCGGGCCGTCTTGAACGATTCGTAATCGCTGATGCTGTACGCTTTGACAACCTTGCTGAAGTCGGCGATCGGAGGAATGAAATCCTCGCCGATGCCCTCGACCAGCCAATCCGCACTTTTTTCGCCGAGCTCACCTTTATTGACGTAGTCGGCCAGAATCGAGCCAACGGGATCGGCAAGAATGAGATCTACCTGTGGCGCATGTTCGGCAAGATATTTACTGAACCCGGCGGCGGTGCCGCAGGAGCCTGCGCCAAGGACGATTGCATCGACGTCACCATCCATCTGTTCCAGGATTTCCGGCGCGGTGGTCTGCTCGTGGGCGAGCGGGTTATCGGGATTGCCAAACTGGTTGATAAAAAAGGCGCCCTTCTCTTCCGCGATGGACCGGCCGAGGTCCTGGTAGTACTCAGGATGGCCTTTCGGCACGTCGGATCGCGTTAGCACAACTTCGGCGCCCATCGCCCGCAGGTTAAAGATCTTTTCCTGACTCATCTTGTCCGGCAGTACGATGATCAACGGATAGCCTTTTTGCGCAGCAACCAGCGCCAGGCCCAGACCCGTATTACCAGCTGTCGCTTCGACAATGGTGTCGCCCGGACTGATATCACCGCGTTTCTCGGCTTCTTCTATCATCGTGATACCGATACGATCCTTGATGGAACCAGCGGGATTCATGAGTTCGAGCTTCAGGAAAAGTCGGCACGGGCCCGTGTCGAGATGTGTCACCTCGAGCATCGGCGTTTGCCCAACCATATCGAGAATGTTGGAGAAAACCTTCATTGCACCCACTAAAGCAAGTAAATTTGGCCGCCATACTACGCGAAGGCGAACCGCGTGTACCACATGAGTCTGCCCGCTGTCACAATTGAAAATTCCTTAGCCGATGCCGCGGAGATGCTGGCTGAGGTCAGCGATAGCCCCAGGCTCGATGCGGAAACATTGCTTGCCTGGGTTCTGGACGCCCCGCGCAGTCATTTGTTCACGCACCCCGAGGCAGAACTGAATGACGAATCGGCCCGCGAATTCTCGGCCGCCCTTGCCCGCCGGCATCAGGGCGAACCCGTGGCCTACATCATCGGCTCGAAAGACTTCTGGTCCCTGCCATTAAAAGTCAACCGCGACACACTCGTGCCACGCCCGGAAACAGAGACGCTCGTCGAGCAAGCGCTGCTTCTGATCCCGTTGGATCGCCCCTGCCGGATTCTGGATCTCGGTACGGGCAGCGGCGCAATCGCGATTGCGATCGCCAGCGAACGACCGAATTGCGAAATCGTCGCTACTGATGCAAGCAAAGATGCACTTGAAGTCGCCAAAGAAAACGCAAAGCAGCATGAATTGGACAATATTCGATTCGTCGAAGGGAACTGGACAGAGCCCATCGCCGATAAATCTTTCGATTTCGTCGTAGCAAACCCACCTTATGTGCGCGATGACGATCCGGCGCTTGATGAACTCCGGTACGAGCCTCGATTGGCACTCACAGCCGGTCCCGACGGACTGGATGCGATCAGGAAGATTGCCGAAGACGCCGGAAAAATCCTGGCGGTAAACGGCACCCTGTTCCTCGAGCACGGTGCCGATCAGCGCAACGCCGTAGCCGATGTTCTGCGGCAAAATGGCTGGACGGGCATGGAGTGCATCAATGACCTTGCAGGACACCCCCGCGTGACGAAGGCAACGCGTTAGATCCGGATCGCCGCCTGGACGGGCGATATGCTCAGGTCTAAGTTAGACTTGATCCCTTCCCGGTCAAGCAGAGATCGCAATGCTCACCATTATGACGAGCCACGGCGACATCGTCGTCGAATTGTTTGAAGAAACCGCACCGATATCAACGAAGAATTTCATGGAATACGTCAACGACGGGTTCTATGCCGAAACCGTTTTTCACCGCGTCATACCCAACTTCATGATTCAGGGCGGCGGTATGACGGCAGATATGAGCAAGAAAGAGACGCGAGCAGCAATCAAGAACGAGGCAGCTAATGGCGAGAAGAACCTGCGCGGTACTCTCGCAATGGCGCGCACAGGCGAAGTCGATAGCGCCACTTGCCAGTTTTTCATCAATCTCAGGGACAATTCTTCTCTCGACCACAGTGGCCGCGATTACGGCTATGCCGTTTTCGCCCGTGTAAGCGCTGGCATGGATATCGTTGATGCGATCGCGGCGGTGGACACCGGTTCAGTGGCGGGGCACCAGGATGTTCCTTTGGAGCCCGTTACTATCGTCGAAGTCCGGCGGGATGAAGATTGAGCAACGAACAACAACCCGGGCGTTCGGCGCGACACCTGGCTCTCCCGCAAATCGGCGAGGAAGGCCAGACGCGTATTACATCATCGACGGTACTGATGATCGGTATCGGCGGTATCGGCTGTGCAACGGCCAGCTATCTTGCGAGCAGCGGCGTCGGTCACCTGATTCTTTGTGATTTCGATACGGTTGATGCAAGCAATCTCGGGCGCCAGGTGCTATACGGCCCCGCCGATATCGGCAAACTGAAAACCAGTCAGGCCGCAGCACGTCTCGCTGCGATGAACCCGGACGTTCGTCTTACCGAGATCACTGACAGGCTCAGTGATGCAGCACTCACTGAAGCGGTGCTGCAATCCGACGTCGTTGTCGACGGTTGCGACAATTTCGCGACTCGCTTTCAGGTCAGCGACGCCTGCGTTGCCAACAGCCGTTGCCTGATCTCCGGAGCGGCAATTCGTTTTGAAGGCCAGATCGCAGTATTCGGACCTGAATACTCGATGTCGCCCTGTTACCGCTGCCTCTACCAGGAAGCGGACGAATCTCTCGATAACTGTGCCGGCAACGGCGTGCTTGCGCCGGTACCCGGCGTGATCGGCACGATGATGGCCGTCGAAACATTGAAATTTCTTGCAGCAGTCTCTGGAACCAGGCCCGGTCAGCTCAGCCTTTACGACGCAATGTCGGCAAAGTGGCAACAGATTGCCATCAAGAAACGGAAAGATTGCCCCGCCTGCAGCTAGGCGTCGTCTGCTTTCGACCCAGGCGGCCATCCAGGCGTCGTATAATTGATCCGAAGAACAAATGCCAACTCGTTGTTACGATGACTCGACCAATTATCAAAATAGATTCTCATTGGGCGCTTGCCAGGGTGTCAATCGCTTACGGCGTGATAGCAGCCCTGCTCATTTCCACCTGTGGCTGTTCGCATGTCGTGCCTTCGCACAGTATCCCCGCCAAGCCGGAGTTCATTCTTGCGGGCGTGCAAGCGGGTGATCTGGTGGAAATCACTACCAAGGATGGTCAATACAGAGAACTTGTCGTTGAGGATGTCGGTATGGACACGATCGACGGGCCGTCAGAAACTATTCGATTCAGTGATATCGAGAGTATCGTCAAACGATCGTGGAAAACACCGACGCATCCCTGCGGTGGCGGGGTGCCGGTCGGTTGTTCTATTCCGGAGGTCGTTCTGCTATTGAGCGGGGACTACGAAAAACAGGCTGAGAAGTTTCATCCGGCATGCGTGACGCACGACTTCTGTTACCGCCACGGGGTTGCCACCTACGGTGTAACGCGGGACGAATGTGACACTGCCTTTTACGCCGATATGAAGAAAGCATGCAAAGGACCCGGCGGTCTGAGTGTGCTCGACATTCAGGAATTCGGCACCTGTCAACTGGCAGCCAATCAGACTTACGAGGCGGTGCGTCGTCGCGGTGAAGAACACTTTCAAACCACGACGAGTACCAATTGCGAGTATCGCGAAGATCCCTAGCAGGCTAGTCGACATTGTTCAGCGTCAGAAACATGGCCTTGTCGAGGACCACAAAAAAGTCCTGATAGGTCGCAGCATCCCGCACCCCGTTTTCGCCAATTCGGGCATTGGCCCGAACTGAGATTCGTTTATCACCCTTTTCGACCACGGTCACTGTCATGCGCATCGTGTATTCATGCAGACGTGTTGCCGTCACCGTGCCGAGATCCAGATCCGCCTGATCTATTGTGAAGCCGAGGTCTTGCAGCGTGGCGATCACCGAACGCATGGTCATCTGCTTGTCCAGCGCGTCGTATTCGCGGGTCTGAATCTGACGTATCTGAAGCTGCGTGCCTGGTCCGGTAATGTCGGCAGGCGTCATCGTCGCGCACCCTCCGACAAGTACCAGTCCAAGCACCGGAAGCATTTGAATTGACTTAGTCATTTTCACTAACCTGTATGAATATCGCTTTCGAAAGATTCTCGAAGATCTGCTGATAAATCTCAGCGTCGTCGATCCGTTCCAGCACCTTGATCCGCTCCGCCTTGTCGAAGATGACCCGCTGTATCGTAATTCGCGTGACGTACTCGCCGCTGCGGGCAAGGCTGGGCAGCACCACCATCGTCAGTGTGATGCGCTGCTCGTCCTTGGCAGACGACATCGCATCGCAATTACCACCACCGGTTGCCGCGCAAAAGAGATCGAGAATGAACAGGCCGGTCTTCTCGCCGGCTGAATCTGCATCCGAGACTTTCGATGCGGTGATGACACCGAGCGGTTTCTCGATCCGCTCGATGTTGTATTCCATGTCCTGCAGCGTCGCGATCGTTGCTGCCAGGATTTCGGTTTCAGACGGTGCCTCGAAGGTCCTCGTCTGAATCGAACGGATATCCAGCGTGCTCTCAGGTAAGCGCAATGCCTCGTTCGGCATCGTCGCCGTGCATCCACTTAGCAATCCGAGCGCAATAAGTGGTAGCCACCTCGCGCTGAATCGGGGCGGAATCGAAATCCGGGCATTCATTAGAATCTCGAGGTGTGGTACGAGAAGTCGCGAACCCTGTTATCGCCGTCGAACTTGATGATAACCGTCAAGGTACGCTGCGATGTTGCTGTCGCACCGGCGCTGGTCGTACCGATGCCTGCACCGCCGCCCGAGCCGCCGAATATCAGCCCAACAAGCGTGCCTTTGCTCCGGGAATAGGTGACCTCGCTGGAGATCTTGTCATAGATCCAGGTTTCTTGGCGCTGATCGTCGGTGGTGACGATATTCGGCGAACCGAGCACGCTCGCTACATTCGCGGCAGACATGCCGATTCGGACTTCCTTTTGCACCGTACCAACCGTGATGCGCTCGGCCTCATCGGCTGCGCGCACATCGGCAGCATGATGCGTGGCGCTGCAGCCTGCAGTAACGACTGTAGCCAGGATTGCCACTGTGGTGTGTTGTAAATACTTCATTGGTCTGACCCTCCGGGACTGTTGAAATCTCAATGGCCCAAACCTACGTCAGACATCTCCAGACAGTAATTACAAAACGCTGATGGATTCGTGATATTAAGCTGAGGGAAAAGTGAGGAATACAAATTATTGATTTGTAAAATAGTTTTTCAGGCTAACACGTCGCCTGTTCACCGCTGCTTTATCAAAGCACGGTGTGACTTTTTATGGCACGCTCTTTGAATCGAATTTTTCCTTCGCCGTTGCGCAAACGGGAAGTAGTTTTCAGCTACTGACGCCAAACAGAGACACTCCAGGTAGTCCAGAAAATCGACACTGGAACAGCGTTGCGGGCTGCCTTTTGTGACACCGTCGTGGTATCCCGGAATGTGATTAGACATGCCGGTGAAGCGACAGTTAATATCCGCGCCGTCTTACGTGAAGCCCAATTCGCCAACTATTATGCGAGCAACATCCAGGAGAGTTCGATGAAGATGCTAATCCTTTTTGCGGGCCTGCTTGTGCAGGGTATTGCCGTTGCACAATCGGCCGGGCAACAGCAAGCCGATCTTGGTTATTCCTACGCTGAACTGCGTTTCGTCGATGTTGATGCCAATGGTGGGGACGGGCTTCGGTTTAATGGCTCGTATGAGCTGGAAAACAACTGGCTGATTGTCGGCGGAGTGACGGCGCTGGACTTCAACAACAACGTTGATGTAACAACTGTGGAACTCGGCGGCGGTTACGTTTGGCACTACACAGGGGACTTCGACCTGGTGAGTACACTCCGTTACGTTCGGGCCGATATTGATATCCCGGGCGGCAGTTCAGACGACAGTGGTTTTGCATTCTCGGGGGGCGCTCGCGGCCTGTTGACACCTCAGTTCGAGGTACGCGGTTCAGTTAACTACATTAATCTTGACAACAGCGACACCTACCTGGAGATCGCGGTCGACTATTATTTCACTGCGCAGTTCGCTGCAGGCGTGAGCCTGGAATTCGCGGGTGACGCAGACGTTTTCACAATTGGCGGGCGTTGGTTCTTCAAGTAAGCCTGTCTCGTGAATCATCACAGCAGTTCCGGCTGGCCCACAACCGGCCGGAGTTTGCCGGGCACAATGTCACACGGAAATCCGGCGCAGGTCTGGCCGCGCAATTATCAGGCGACCTCTACCAAAAGTCAGGCCGCATCCGCTTTCGCGGGGTCGTAGCCCAGATTGGGTGCGAGCCAGCGTTCCGCTTCGGAAACGGCCATGCCCTTTCTGGCGGCGAATGATTCGACCTGGTCGCGACCGATTTTGCCTACAGAGAAATATTTCGAATCGGGATGTGAGAAATAGAATCCGCTGACGGCGGCAGTCGGGAACATCGCGTAACTTTCCGTCAGTATTAGTCCGATATTGCTTTCGACATCGAGCAACTCCCAAAGCCTGCCCTTCTCCGTGTGGTCCGGACATGCCGGGTATCCAGGTGCGGGACGGATGCCACGATATTTTTCGGCGATGAGTTGATCGTTCGACAGGCCTTCGTTATTGGCGTAGCCCCAGTGATCTGTGCGAACAGTCTCGTGCATGTACTCAGCGAGAGCTTCAGCGAGCCGATCTGCCAGCGCTTTTAGCAGAATACTGCTGTAGTCATCGTTGTCGGCCTCGAATCGCTGTACGTGTTCGTCAATTCCGATGCCTGCCGTAACGGCGAAACCGCCGATGAAATCATCAACGCCGCTATCGAGGGGTGCGATGAAATCTGCGAGGCAGTCCTGTGCATGGCCGGCGGGTTTGCCACGCTGCTGACGCAGATGGCACAGGCGCATGAGCTTGTTTTGTCGGGCGTCATCGCTGAACACGAGGATGTCGTCATGATCAACGGAATTTGCCCTGTAAAAGCCGATGACCGCCTGGGCCCGCAGCCATTGCTCGTTAATGATCTTGTCGAGCATCACGGATGCATCACTGAATAATGATCTGGCGGCCTCGCCAACCGTTGCATCGCTCAGTATCTGCGGATACTTGCCGTGGAACTCCCAGGCATTAAAAAAGGGCATCCAGTCGATGTAGCCACGCAGCGCATCGAGACTGATGTCGTCGAATGTCCTGGTTCCGGTAAATGTCGGACTCGGCGGAACGTAGCTGCCCCAATCAATGCGATGTTTCTTCTCGCGAGCCTGCACCAGTGTCGATTGTGGGACCTGCCGGGTCTTGCTCGCATGACGTTCACGTCGTCGCGCGTTGTCTTGCCGGGTCTTCTCGACGAGTTCCTCACGTGCACCTTGAGTGATCAGGGCCTGCGCAACGCCGACTGCACGCGACGCGTCTTTGACATAGATGACCGGGCCGTCGTAGTTCGGTTCGATTTTGACGGCCGTGTGTGCAGGAGACGTCGTCGCGCCACCGATCAATAACGGAAGATTGTATTCCAGCCGCTGCATCTCTTTCGCGACCAGGACCATTTCTTCGAGCGACGGTGTAATAAGGCCGGACAAGCCGACGAATGCTGCGCCCTCGCGTTTCGCCGTCTCGAGAATTTTTTGGCACGGTACCATGACGCCGAGATCGATGACCTCGAAGTTATTACATTGCAGCACGACGCCAACGATGTTCTTGCCAATATCGTGTACGTCGCCTTTAACCGTGGCCATCACGATCTTGCCGTTCGATTTGATGGCGCCGCCTTTCTCCTCCTCTATGAAGGGCACGAGGTGACCAACCGCTTTTTTCATCACGCGTGCTGACTTGACGACCTGCGGCAGGAACATCTTGCCGGCACCGAACAGGTCGCCGACGATGTTCATGCCATCCATCAGCGGTCCTTCGATGACATCGAGCGGGCGATCCGTGGCAAGTCTTGCTTCCTCGGTGTCATCGATCACGAATTCATCGATGCCATTGACGAGTGCATGCTCCAGGCGCTTGTCAACCGGCAGTTCGCGCCAGCTCAGATCCTGAGCATTGGTCTTCGACTCCGATTTATGCCCCTTGTAGTTCTCTGCGACGTCGAGCAACCGCTCGGTGCCGTCGTCTCTGCGATTGAGAACGATATCCTCAACCGCATCCCGCAAATCCGTGGGCAAGTCTTCGTAAATAGCCAGCTGACCGGCATTGACAATGCCCATATCCATGCCGGCCTGGATCGCGTAATACAGAAATACGGAGTGTATGGTTTCACGAACGACGTTATTTCCGCGGAAGGAAAAGGAAACGTTGCTGACGCCGCCACTGACCAGGACATGCGGCAGTGCCTCTTTGATAAGGCGTGTCGCCTCGATGAAATCCAGGCCGTAGTTGTTATGTTCCTCGATACCGGTCGCGACAGCGAAAATATTCGGATCGAAAATAATGTCCCCCGGGTCAAAACCGACGACCTCGGTGAGAATCTTATAGCACCGCTTGCAGATAGCGACCTTGCGTTCGACGTTGTCCGCCTGCCCCTTTTCGTCGAAGGCCATCACGATCACGGCGGCACCGTAATCGCGAACAAGTTTCGCCTGAGCAATGAATGCTTCCTCACCTTCTTTCAGACTGATGGAGTTGACGACGGCCTTGCCCTGCACGCAGCGCAGCCCCGCCTCGATGACCGACCATTTGGACGAATCGATCATGACGGGAACGCGCGCTACATCGGGTTCCGAGGCAATCAGGTTTAGAAATCTTGTCATCGCCTTTTCCGAATCCAGCATGCCTTCGTCCATGTTGACGTCGATAATCTGAACGCCGTTTTGGACCTGTTGGCGTGCGACCTGAACCGCTGCGGCATAATCATCGTCCTCGATCAGGCGCCGGAAAATCGCCGAACCCGTGACATTGCATCGCTCACCAACATTGACAAACAAATCGTCCGGACCAATCGTTACGGATTCGAGGCCTGACAGGCGGCAGCGGACAGGCAATTTTGGAACTTTGCGCTTCGCTCTGCCCTGTATCACCTCGTGCAGGGCGCGAATGTGTTCCGGTGTAGTGCCACAACAACCGCCGACCATGTTCACGATACCGCTCTCTGCGAACTCGCCGACGATCTCCGCCATGTGGTCGGGCGTTTCATCGTATTCACCGAACTCATTGGGCAAGCCTGCGTTCGGGTGCGCACTGACGCCCGTAGCCGCGATGCGGGATAGCTCTGCAACGTAAGGACGGAGTTCGGCTGCGCCCAGCGCACAGTTCAGGCCGACCATGAATGGCTCGGCGTGACTTACTGAATGCCAGAAGGCTTCTGTTGTCTGTCCGGACAACGTACGGCCCGATGCGTCGGTAATCGTGCCCGAGATCATGACCGGCAATTTCAGTCCGGCTGCTTCGAAACTTCGATGTATTGCAAAAATCGCGGCCTTGGCATTCAAGGTATCGAAGATGGTCTCGACCATCAGGAAATCGACGCCTCCTTCGATCAGTGCGGTCGCCCCTACCTGATAGGTTCTGGCGAGCTCTTCGAAATCGATATTTCGATAGCCGGGGTCGTTTACGTCAGGGGATATTGAAGTGGTTCGATTCGTCGGACCGAGAACGCCAGCGACAAATCTGGGCTGACCACTTTTTGCCGCATGAGCATCTGCGCATTCCCGTGCGATCCTTGCAGCCGCGAGGTTGAGTTCGGCGACCAGCGACTCCATGCCATAGTCGCCCATCGACGGCGCGTTCGAATTGAATGTGTTCGTTTCGATGATGTCGGCGCCAGCTTCCAGAAATCGACGGTGAATGTCCTGGATTACACTTGGGCGCGTGATCGACAACAGGTCGTTATTGCCCTTCAGGTCTTGCTGCCAGTCCCTGAAACGATCGCCCCGGAAGTCGTCCTCATCGAGACCAAAACCCTGAATCATCGTGCCCATGGCGCCGTCCAGGAGCAGAATCCGCTCGGAGAGCGCCTGCTGCAATGCCTCGATTCGCTGCCTCCGTTCCATCGTCAGTTCCTCAGGCAACTGCCTGTTGCGGACGGACACCGAGCGCGTGACAAATGGCGAAGGTCAGTTCGGAGCGATTCAGCGTATAGAAATGAAATTCCTCGATACCTTGCTTCTCAAGCAGTCTTACCTGTTCTATCGCGACGCTGGCTGCAATGAGCTGGCGTGTCTCGGCATCGTCCTCCAGTCCGTCGAAGCGTCTGCTTAACCAGTCAGGCACGCTGGCACCACACTGCGCGGCAAATCTGGTCAACTGTGGGAACCGTGTTATTGGCAGAATACCCGGAACGATGGTCGAGTCGATCCCGGCAGTGGCACACAGATCCCTGAAACGCAGGTACAACTCGACGTCGAAGAAGAACTGCGTGATTGCGCGCGATGCGCCCGCATCGAGCTTGCGCTTGAGGTTGTCGAGATCGAATAGTGGGCTCGGTGCTTCCGGGTGCACTTCGGGATAGGCTGCGACTGATATGTCAAAGTCGGCAACTTTCTTGAGGCCCGCCACCAGATCCGAACCATAGGCATAGCCATCCGGATGTGGCAGGTATTTTTCGCCGTCCCTGGGCAGATCACCGCGAAGCGCAACCAGGTGCCGCACACCCATGTCCCAGTATTGCCGTGCTATATCGTCGATCTCGCCCCGGCTAGCGCCGATGCAGGTCAGGTGCGGCGCGGCGGTCAGATCAGTTTCTGTAAGGATCCGTGCAACTGCGGCGTGCGTTCTTTCACGCGTCGACCCGTCCGCACCATAGGTCACGGAGACAAAACGCGGGCGCAATACCGATAAGCGCTCGATCGAATTCCACAGCGTTTTTTCCATTGCACTGGTATTGGGCGGGAAAAACTCGAAGGACACCTGCGCCATGCTGGTACCGGCGTCGACCCGCATCTGCTCGCTGTGTTCGTTAGTTGTAATTTTGCGTTCCTGCATAGTTTTTACTTAAACAGGCTTTCAGGCCGCGGCACTCTGACGGTCCGAGACCGTCGCAACCGACAAGAGCCACTGTGCATCGATTCTTGGTGCAAACCGCGCAGGCGCCAGGCGCAGGCCGGCAGTTGCGCTCCATGCAGCTAACTGACTCTGCAGCTCGGTCGGTGAACGGCCATTGACCGCGAGCAAAACAAAAAGTCTGCCCCCTGCCCGCAACAGACGCCGCGCCTCCGTCAGCACCCGGACCGGGTGCCTGGCGTCGGCGAGGATGTCATCCAGAATGATCGTGTCGAACTCCGCGTCGCCGAATGGCAGTCGGTACATGTCGCCCCTGCGCAGGCTGCAATTCGGCAACCCGGCGAGCATCAGTTCGGCGCGCGCGAGGCGGCGCGCGTCGGAATCGATATCGACACCCACGGCACGATTTGCCCGACTGGCAAGCAACTTGAGAATCCGGCCCCGACCGCAACCGACATCAAGCAAATCTCCGAGATGCGCCGTCACGGTCAGTTCCAGGAGTGCCTTGTGAAGCGCCCGGTCTCCGGGCCGTTCCGTGCCGACGTCTGCCCCGGAAGCCGCTACCCGTTCACCCCGGTGTGCCTGCAGGCGAGCGAGGTCCTCCTGAAAAACCGCATCCTTATCCGGGATCAGTTCGAGCAGCCGCCGCCTTGCTGCCGGCTCATCACCGCGCGCCGGCACGCGATAAAAGACCCACTGGCCGTCCCGAAAGCGCTCCAGTATCCCGGCGTCGCAGAGCCGCTTCAGGTGCTGCGAGACCCGTGGCTGACTCAGGCCGACGACCTCTGTGAGTTCGGAAACACTGCATTCGCCCTGCCGGCATAGCGCAACGAGCCGCATGCGCACCGGATCCGCAAGGGCTTTGAATTGGGCTGCAAGCTGCTCGGCCTGATTTAACATTAATATATAAGGATACGTTTATATAATGAGTCAGATAGTTTAGCACGACAAATCATGGATGTCCCCGATCTGGCCCCCCGATTTGGCCCGATTTGCCCGTGCTGACGGGCGA
The DNA here is from genome assembly GCA_027295475.1 of Pseudomonadota bacterium. The sequence goes on along the minus strand of JAPUKV010000192.1, from coordinate 4,115 downwards.
ATCAATGGACTTGGTCGGTGCCCTCTACGACGTGATCCGAGAAGAGGCGGGAGACATCGACGGCATCGAATGAACGCGTGCGACCACAGTATTCACAGGTCACCTCGACACGATCTTTTTCCGCACATGCGGCGCTTATCTCTTCTTCGCCGAGCATCCGCAGCACCTCTTCCGCCCGTTTTTTTGAACACCGGCATTTGAATCTGGCCGCTTTCGGCCTGAAAATCCGAACGTCATCTTCGGCGAACAATTTGCCCAGTAAATCGATGCCAACGCCGGCGGCGATGTCGGCGGGGCGCAGCGTCGCGGCGAGCATGCCCAGTCGGCGCCAATCATCTTCGAGCGGGCGGTCCTTATCCGGCATTTGTTGCAAAAGGATCCCGCCGCAGCTGGACGGCTCACATACCAGTTGAATGTGACTCGGAATTTGCGCGGATTTCGCGTAATAATTTTCGAGGCTGTTGGCGAGAGACGTCCCCGTTACCTCGACGATGCCCTGATAGGGGCGTTCCATCGCACCGGCATCGACGGTGATCGCGCATCTGGCCTGCGCCACAAGCTCCGCGAACGAAGCGTTATTCGTCAGATCCGGAGCACTGGCCATGCCGCGCAGCTCGAGTTCGCTGGTGCATTGCATGACCAGAACGGCCAGTGGTCCGTCACCACTGAGCTGCATCGTAATAGTGCCGTCGAACTTGAGGCTTTGGGCGATGAGTCCGGTGGCCGCTGCAGCATGACCAAGCGTTTCGAGCACGCTCATTTGATAGGTATGACCGAGCTGCATCCGTTGCCAGGATTCTTGCAGCTGAATCAGTGCGCCCCGCACCGGCAGCGATTCGAAGACGAACGGAACAACAGCGTCACTATGCGTCTGCATGCAGACTCCTACCGCTTGCGAAGGCGGCCCTTCAACACCTCATTGACCTGGCCTGGATTTGCCTTGCCGCCAGTCTCTTTCATTACCTGGCCAACGAAGAACCCGAGTACTTTGTCCTTGCCCGCTCGATATTGTTCAACCTGATCGGGGTTCGCGGCAATGACAGCGTCCACAATTTTCTCAATCGCCGAGCTGTCCGTGATCTGCCGCAGACCTTTGGCCTCTATGATTTCGTCGGCACCACCGCCGCCCGTCCACATGGCCTCGAATACTTCTTTCGCGATCTTGCCGGAGATTGTTCCGTCCTGGATACGACTCAAGAGCGCAGCAAGGTCCGCCGGGGCAATCTTGCTGTCGCTAATATCTACGCCGTCGCGGTTCAGTGCTGCGGAGAGTTCGCCGGTGATCCAATTTGCCGCAATCTTCGGGTTATCTTTGAATGCAGCTACCGTCGCTTCGAAGTAGTCCGCGATCGCGCGGCTGACTGTCAATATCCCGGCGTCGCCGGGTTTCAATTGATATTGCTCCACGAAGCGGGATTGCTTCGCGTCGGGCAACTCTGGCAGCGTCTTTTTGACCTCTGCGATAAAAGCATCTTCGAGCACAACCGGAAGCAGATCCGGATCCGGAAAGTACCGGTAATCGTTTGCTTCTTCCTTGCTGCGCATCGATCGGGTCTCGTCCCGATCGGAGTCATAAAGGCGGGTTTCCTGCGCCACCTCGCCGCCGTCCTCCAAAATGTTGATCTGTCGTGCGATTTCAAAGTTGATCGCTTTTTCGACAAAGCGGAACGAGTTGAGATTCTTGAGCTCGGATCGTGTGCCGAGCTCTTCCTGTCCATGAGGTCTCACCGATACGTTGGCATCGCAGCGGAAGGAGCCTTCCTGCATGTTGCCGTCTGAAATCTCGAGGTAACGGACGATCGAATGAATCTTGCGCATATAAGCAACAGCTTCCTTTGCTGAGCGCAAGTCCGGTTCGGAGACTATTTCGAGCAAGGGCGTGCCCGCACGATTGAGGTCGATACCCGATGACTCATTCAGGCCTTCGTGAATCGACTTTCCCGCATCTTCTTCCAGATGTGCACGCGTGATGCGAATTCGTTTGTCCTCACCCCGATCGTCCTTGATCATGAGTTCGCCGTCGTAAACGATCGGCAACTCATATTGACTGATCTGATAGCCTTTGGGCAGGTCGGGATAAAAATAATTTTTCCTTGCGAAGACACAACGTGACGCCACTTTGGCGTTAATCGCGAGGCCGAACTTACAGGCCATGCGCACGACTTCGGCATTCAAGACCGGCAACACGCCCGGATAACCGAGGTCTACGAGGCAGGCCTGAGTATTGGGTTCGGCACCGTACGCTGTCGACGCACCGGAAAAGATCTTGCTGCTTGTTGCAAGTTGGGTGTGAATCTCGAGCCCGATCACGACTTCCCAGGCACTATTCATTTATAGGCCTCCGGACAGCGCTTATGCCAATCGGTCAGATGCTGATACTGGTGTGCACAGGCAAGGATGGTCTCTTCCGCAAAATGCGGCCCGACGAGCTGCAGGCCGACCGGTAGATCATCGACGAAGCCACAGGGCACCGAGATTCCGGGAAGTCCGGCAAGGTTTGCGCCGATCGTATAAATATCGTTGAGATACATCGTAATCGGGTCATCTGTTTTTTCACCCAACGGAAACGCCGGCGTCGGTGTGGTGGGCCCCGCAATAACGTCGACTTTTTCAAATGCGTTCTTGAAATCCTGACTGATGAGCTGACGCACTTTTTGTGCTTTCAGGTAATACGCATCGTAATAGCCGGCCGACAAGACATAGGTACCAGTCATGATGCGGCGTTTGACTTCCGCGCCAAATCCGTCGCCGCGACTACGACAATAAAGATCCAGGAGATCTTTGGCGTCATCGGCACGATAACCGAAACGTACGCCATCGAAACGGGAAAGGTTTGACGAACACTCGGCCGGCGCCACCACATAATAGGTGGGAACTGACAAGTCGAGGTTGGGGAGGTCGACTTCGATCAGACTGGCGCCTTGTTGCTCGAGCACATGCAGCGCGTCTTTGACCCGTGCCGAACATTGCTCATCCAGGCCTGAGTCGAAATGCTGTCGAACAACACCGATTTTGAGGTCCTTCAATGACGCGGTCAGGCCGGCTACATAGTCGGGTACCGGATGATCAACTGAAGTCGAATCGCGCTCATCAAACCCGGCCATGACAGAAAGCAGCATCGCCGCATCTTCAGCAGTCCTCGTGAGAACGCCCGCCTGATCCAGGCTGGAGGCGAACGCGACCATGCCGTAACGGGACACGCGGCCGTAAGTCGGCTTGAGACCAACGGTATTCGTCAGTGCGGCAGGTTGCCTGATCGATCCGCCGGTGTCAGTACCGGTCCCGGCCGGGGTCAAGCGCGCGGCGACGGCCGCTGCCGAACCACCGGACGACCCACCGGGCGAGCGTTCAGTGTCCCAGGGATTCCTGACCGGGCCAAAATAACTGGTCTCGTTTGACGAGCCCATCGCGAACTCATCCATGTTGGTTTTACCCAGCATGACAGCGCCTGCCGACGATAGCCGTTCCACCACGGTCGCGTCATACGGAGATACAAAGTTTTCCAGAATGCGGGAAGCGCAGGTGGTCAGAACACCTTTCGTGCAAAAGATATCCTTGTAAACAATCGGCAGGCCACCAAGCGCACCTGCCTTTCCTTTCGATCTTGCTTGGTCGCTCGCATCGGCGACCGCCAGCGCCTGGTCCGCCGTGACAGTAATAAAAGCGTTCAACGACGTGCCGTGCTCCTCGATACGCGATAACAGGGTCTCGATCAGTTCGCGCGAGGAAAACTCGCCTGCTGAGAGGCCCTTCGCCAGCTCGGCCAGTGTCTGCGTGTGTAATGCTTGTTGCTGCCCAGCCATGATTATTCGATGACTTTGGGCACGAGATAGAAGCCGTCCTGAATAGCCGGCGCGTTAGCCTGGAACGCGTCGCGCTCGTTGGCTTCTGTAACCACATCCGGGCGCAGGCGTTGCACCTGGTTCAGCGGGTGCGCCATCGGTACGACATCGTCGGTCGGCGCCTGCTGCAACTGATCGACAAAATCGACGATGCTCGACAGCTTGGCGACGATGTCGTCGAATTCACCCTCGTCCAGTCGCAAACTCGCGAGTGTAGCGATGTGTTGAACCTGTTCTCTGCTTAGTGACACGATCTGATACCGGTATGCGACC
>JAPUKV010000191.1 GCA_027295475.1 Pseudomonadota bacterium | reverse complement strand
GCGCCATTTAATCTTATATAATCTAATCTCTGAAAAAACCACTACTACTTCTCCGCACCTCGCTTTGCTACTGAGATCGGAGAATAGCACGTAAATCAGACCTGCGCGCATTAAATGAGGACCATCGACTACTACTTCGCCGCTCCAGGCGTTGCTCCGGCGCTCGGCGAAGAGGCCGGCACGCTGTCCTTCGGGGATGTACTGACGTCCATCGACTATACCGCCGGCGATTTTGCATTGACCGTTACAACAAGTGGCGATCCGAGCGATGTTTTGTATCAGTCGGATACGTCCACGTTTCTGGCCGCGACCCAGTACCTAATTACGACGTTTGACGGCGGCGCGAACACGAATGCACCGGTAATCGGGCGTGCGTTCTCGCTCGAAGCAGGTTCGGCCACCCTGCCCGATATCAAGTACCCGGCGACCGTTGAATTCGTCAATGGGTCGCTGGCGATGGGTACCGTAGACATATATGAGGACGTACTGCTCACGTCGCTGATCGTCGACGACCACCCTTACATGGGAATGTCAGCCGAACTCAATCTCGCGGTTGGCGACAATCCAGTCTACTACACTCCATTTGACGGCATGTCACCCGTTCTGATTGAGACTACGATCAATTTCTTTACCGGTATACGAGGCCGTGTCGTCAGCTATGGGCCCATCGACGCTCTGTCTGTCAGAATATACTTTCCTGACCGCCGCCCACTTGAATCACAAGCGAAACTGCAATTCTACGACGCGGCAATAAACTATGAATTCGTCAATATCTACTTAGTTGAGCCGGACGAGATACTCGAAGACCAGTTTCCAATAGTAACGGTCGCAACGGGAACTTCTTCACCAACCATTCCGCTGCTGGCCGGAAGTTATGATCTTTACATGAGAGACTTCGGTGGAACCGTGAATCTTGCCGGCCCGATTCGACTCGACGTCGTGCTCGGCGATGTCGTCAGCGCCATGATTTTCGACACGATCGACCCGTCCGTTTTGGAGCTTCAGTTCCTGCCGACCAACCCGTAACGCCTGACTATGAGATCCTACGGTCGCGGGCAGGGCCCGCTCCTACATTATGAGGCGGTGGCTGCTTCTATGTAAGCGGCGCGATCGTTGGCTGCCTCTTCTTCAGGAATGACCTTCGCGTCATACATGGCCCGATCAGCCACGCTCAGAAGATGCCAGAGCTCATCACCGTGTTTCGGCAGCAACGAGATGCCCACGCTGGCCGTGCACTTAATTTCCTGCCCCTGGATGATGTAAGCCTCCGATGCGGCCTGCACGAGCCGCTCGGCGATCTTCCGTACGACGTCAAGATTAACGCCGGGCAACACAATGCCGAACTCGTCACCGCCCAGACGCCCCAGAATGTCCTCGGGTCGCAAGCAAAATTCCAGACGGTGGCCGAAGGCCTTCAATAGCGCATCACCCGCCTGGTGGCCGAAGCGATCATTGATCGACTTGAAATGATTCAGATCGAGATACAATACAGCGCCCACGCTGCTGCGGCGTATGACCGCCGCACCTTCCTGGTCGAAACCGCGGCGATTCAGCACGCCTGTCAGCGGATCGCGCAACGCGTCGGCCAGCATTTTATCTTCGTTACGCTTGCGCTGCGTGATATCAAGGAGCGTCACCGAGAAGTCATCGCCCACAGGTTCACCCACTATGCGCATCCACTTGTCGCCGCGTTCGGACTCAGCGGAAACTTCGAAGCTGATCTGCGTCGTCGCTTTGTCCTCTCCCCCGAAGTGCTTAAAGAGCTTGTCGGGATTCAGGTGCTCAAGTTTTTCGAGTGGCATTCCGACCAGGGTTCCCACCCCCCCGCCGGCGAATGATTCGGCCGCCCGGTTGGCGAACACACAGCGAAACTTGCGATCGGGATCGCTGTCATCCCGTGCAAACCGCAGAATACCGTTCGATGACGTCTCGATCAGTGTGCGGATGAGGTGCTCGGAGTCGGCCAGCTGGCTCAGTGCCCTACGTCGCTCGGTCACATCACGACACAAAACAACCATGCCGAGATTCTGCCCCTTCGGCCCGGTCAGTGGTCCGACGCTAACCTCGTAAATGTTGTTGGTGTCCATCGTGAGTGTCTGCGTCAGATCCAGTTCTTTCGCCTTCTCAAGAATCGCTCGCGCGGCAGGAAAGTCTTCCCATAACTTGCGCCCGATCAGTTCTTTTTCTTTACCCTCGAGAAGCGCCTGGGCCGCTTTGTTCGCGCAGATGATGCATTGCTCGCTATCGACAACAAAAATCGGATCACGTACATGATCAAATAACGTCTGATACGCCAGCGGGCTGAACTCGTACACCCGAAGTTTCAGGCTGGCATAGGCAAACAACGGCAGGATCAAGCCGAGTGTCAATGACGTAAACGGAAACTCGGGTGGGCCCATGCTGAGGAACGTATTCGCGACGCTGATCGTGAACGGAAATACGGCGCAGATCAACAACAGTCCAATGGTCTTGCGATGTGCGGGCGCAATACTCGGTAGTCGGCCGATCAATGCTATTGCCGAGTAAGCGAATAGCCCGTACGTATACGGCGCGTAAATGCGGCTGTACCAGTAGTGATCAGTGACGTCGCTGAGACTCAGCCCGGTTGCCGTTTCGGTTGCGACCCAGATAATGTTGTGCATCGAATTCGTCAATGCCAATGCCGTTGTCGCCATTGGAATAATGCTGAGAATTACAACGATCAGCGCATTGGGTGGACCCACGGTGTATTCGCGGTAGATGACATAAAAAACAACCGGGATGAAGCCGGCCGAAAAGAAACTTAAGCTCCGCCCGATACCGTAGAGATTCGCATCCGTCGCACCGTAGGAAAAAGCCGAGCCCGCCAACATTCCCGCGATCAAGAACAGGAAGAAACTGACCATGCTGTTAGCGTATTGAGGCGCGGAGCGTGACACACGCACGGCCAGAACTGCATAAGCAACAGCAGCGGTCGCCAGAAATGGCGTAATTACAAGGTCCAGCATTGACATAAGACAATGCTATCGAGGTCCGGCTCTACATAATGCGACGCAAGCCACATTCCGGGCGCCGAAGTGCACGCCAGGTCACATTTTCAGCCCAACGGCGGTATCCGCGATCAAGGTATCGACCACGGCCTTGAGGCTGTCCTCAACGCTGGCCCCGGACGCACGTGCCTGTTCGTAATCCTGCAACTGACGATGCGCGCTGGTGCCACGCGCGAGAATCTTGCGGACGTCCGCCAGCTCTTTCTTGCAGCCGAGCGCTTCGGCATCTTCAGCGACGAGCGACAGCATTTCTTCGAGCAGGTCCTCGAACG